>JAHLBL010000110.1 GCA_020625635.1 bacterium | reverse complement strand
TATACGACGGAAACGCTTGGGTAAGCGAGAACAAGTTTGACGCAGTTAAACTCGCTGACTACGATAACAAGATTGTAGGCGCTGACGGCAAGTTCGTTGAGCAGGGCGAGACTGAAACTGTAACAGAGACAGTCACAGAGACAGTAACAGAAACCGTTACAGAGACAAATGACCCCAACAAGCCAATTGATCTTCCCCCCGATCTTGATGAAACCGATCCCACACCGTCGGCAACAGGCAGCGAGATCGACCTTGATCCCGATCTTGATGACGAGTATTATGTAGCAGGTTCTTTCAACAACTGGACTGCCACAAAGGCTATGACAGTATCTGACGGCAAGTATACCGATACTATCAATCTCGATGCGGGTACTTACACATTTAAGATTACCAACGGTACAGTGTGGTACGGCAACAACGGCACAATCGCTGATACAACCGGCGATAACGCATGGGTATTCACAACATCCGAAGGCGATTGCACACTTACCGCTACAGGCGGAGCGTATACATTCACCTTCGACGCTGATACAAAGAAAGTTACCGTAACATATGTTCCCGAGGAGTCAGAGTCAGAGTCCGAGTCTGAGTCACAGCCTGTAGATACAGATACTGTAATCTATCTTGACGCCTCAAAGGTTACCACAAACGAAGAAATCTTCTATGCTTACACATGGTCAAAAGGTCAGTCAGCGAAGTGGCTTGTTTCAACAGAGACAACCAAAGAAGGTTATCTTAAGTACAAGTCCTCTATGTTCGGAGAAAATGTGATTTTTGTTCGCTGCAACAAGAACGTTGATAATCCCGCATCATGGGGTGCTATGTGGAATCAGACAGATGATTTAACTATTCCGACAGACGGCAAGAATCTCTATACCATTTCAGGTTGGGGCGGAGATAAAATGCCCGGCGACTGGAGTACTTACGCAGGATAATTTAATAGAAGAGTTTATCTCTGAATAAAGCGAACTCCGCAGCTTCGGCTGCGGAGTTTTCTTCTATTGAACTTTTAGTTTTATGTGTTATAATACTTGTATAGACAGTATTTAAAGGCGGTGCGATCATGATTATCTACGATATCAGCAAAAGTATTATCACTACCCCTCCGTATGAGGGCGACCCCGAAACTGAGACTGAGTTTATGAGCAGAACGGAGGACGGAGACGCATATAATCTCAGCCGATTTTCAATGAGCTCACACACCGCTACACATATTGACGCGCCCTACCATTTTGACGGGGAAGGAAGAAAAATCGGCGATATACGCCTCGCTGATTTTTACGGAAAGTGCAGTGTCGTTTCTACCGACAGAATACTCACGGGTGAGGATATGGAGCGTATCCTTCCGCGCTGTAAAAAGCGTCTGCTTATTCACGGCAGGGGCAACGGTTATATTGAGGCGTCGGCGGCTCAGGTGATCGCCGACAGCGACCTCATTATGATCGGAACTGATTCCGAGTCCATTGCCGCGCCTTTCGACAGCTTTAAGGTTCACAGGATCCTTGCCGTTAATAACAAGCTGATACTCGAGAATCTTAATCTCAAGGATGTTCCCGACGGAAACGACTACACTTTAAGCGCGTTTCCGATTCGTCTCGACACTCTCGAGGCAGCTCCGTGCAGAGCGATACTTTTTGAACAGGAGAAGGGTTTCTGATGAAGTATAAGCTGGTTGTTTTTGACCTCGACGGTACGCTCGTCAACTCGCTTACGGATTTGGCTATAGCGACGAATAAAGGGCTTGAGGAAGCAGGTCTGCCTCAGCATTCCGTTGACGAGTACAGATACTTTGTCGGCAACGGACGCGATATGCTCGTAAGGAGAGCGATGGGCGAATTCAGCGCTGATGATAAACGCCGCGAGACAGTCAGGCGTGTGTTCGACTCATATTATGCCGAGCACTGTAACGATAACACGACCGCCTACGACGGCTGTGCCGAAATGCTTAGGACGCTTTCCGACAGCGGTGTTATGACTGCTGTGCTCTCCAACAAGCCCGACGAGTTTGTGCTCAGGATTCTTAACAAGCTTTATCCCGGGCATCATTTTACGGCTATGTGGGGAAAGAAGCACGAGTTCCCGCCGAAGCCCGACGGCACAAGCCTCAAAGCTATGCTCGAGAGCCTGAATGTAAGTCAGCGCGACTGCCTCTATATAGGCGACAGCGACGTCGATGTGTTTACCGCTCAAAACGGCGGAGTTGATATGATAGGTGTCGAGTGGGGGTTCCGCGGACGCGAGGAGCTTATCAGCGCGGGAGCGGACGCGGTCGTTTCAGAACCGTCGGAGATCACGGAGTATTTGGACTTATGAACACTAACGCGCAAAAAAATATGGACGCTTTTATCGCGAAAAATCAAGCCGAAGGCAGGGTGCCTGTTCTTCTGATTCACGCCTGCTGCGCTCCGTGCTCAAGCTATGTCCTTGAATATCTTTCGCAGTATTTTCATATAATTATTCTGTATTATAATCCTAATATTACGTCACAAGAGGAATACGACTACCGCCTGAGCGAGGAGCGAAGGCTGATTGAACAGATCCCGCAGAAATATCCTGTAAAGCTGATCGAGGGAGATTGGGACAGCTCGGTGTTTTTTGACGCGGTAAAGGGGCTTGAAAAGGAGCCCGAGGGCGGTAAAAGATGTGAGGTTTGTTTTGAGCTTCGCCTGCGTGAAGCCGCACGCGTATGCAGGGAAGTCGGAGCGGACTGCTTCCTCACTACACTGACAATCTCTCCCCTGAAAAACGCGGAGCTGATTAACGAAATAGGTCAGAAAATCGCTCAGCAGGAGGGCGTTGTGTACCTTCCGTCGGATTTCAAAAAGAAAAACGGATACAAACGCTCAATCGAGCTTTCGAGGGAGTATGACCTGTACAGACAGAACTACTGCGGCTGTGTTTTTTCACGCCCAAAGGATTGACATAAATAGAAAAATTTGTTAATATATGAGCGTTAAAAGGGAGTAGTTACAATTATGTGTTTCAACATAATCCGACACAGCTCAACAGAGCGACGTCGGTGGACACATACCTTTGAGTACAGAGGAACGAGACTTTTAGCGCAGACTGTATTGCGCTGAGGTCTTTTTCTTTATATGGAGGAATTATGGAAGTTTTTTTGATGTATTTCTTGTTCGTCGTCGGATTGATTCTGATTATCAAGGGCGGCGATCTGTTCGTAGACGCGGCGGCGTGGATAGCTGAGGTTTCGGGTATTCCGCATTTTATAGTCGGCGCTACGATCGTCGGATTCGCCACTTCTCTTCCCGAGATACTGGTTTCTGTTTTCGGCGCGGCACAGCGCAACATCAGCGGCGTAGACCTCGCTATGGGTAACGCGATAGGTTCCGTAACCGCAAACACAGGTCTGATTCTCGGCGTGAGCCTTCTCTTCATGCCTATGGTTATCAAGCTCAGGGATTATCTGCCGAAAATCCTGATTTTATTAGCCTCGATTGCGCCCCTGTGGGCTTTCGGAGCAACCTCGGGCAATTTTACGCTTGTGGCAGCTATAGTGATGACTCTTGTTTTTGCGTTCTTCGTTTTCGAAAATGTACGCACCGCCAAGCAAAGCTTAGCGGCTGATACTCCCGCGTCCGATGTCCGTGAGGGCGTTACGCGCGCGGTGGTAGCCAAGAAAATCATTATGTTCCTGCTCGGCTGCGCGGGTATCGTAGGCGGCTCTGAATTGCTCGTGAATTACGGTACCGAGATTGCGGCTTCGCTCGGCGTTCCCACACGTATTATCAGTATTTCCGCTGTTGCTGTCGGAACTTCTCTGCCTGAGCTGGTTACCACAATTTCCGCTATTACAAAGAAACAGGCGTCTCTGTCCGTAGGAAATATTCTCGGCTCGAACATCATCGACCTTACATTTATTCTGCCTCCGTGCTTCCTTGCGTACGGCGGAAATATGCCTTTCTCGGCGGAGACGGTATGGGTTGACTTGCCCGTGCTTTTCGCGCTGTCTCTTATTTCGTTTGTACCCACATTATTTACCAGAAAGTTCGCCAGATGGCAGGGCGTTTTACTGCTCGCGTCGTATGTCGGATATATGGTATTTACGTTTGTAACTCACTGATTATTGCCGTCCCGTTGTATCGCGTTCCGCGCTGCTTCGGGATGATTTTTTATACTGCGTTGGAGTGATTAGTGTGAAAAGTGCCCTGTCATTTTTGCTTGCCGCTTTCTTGATTTTTGTTCCTGTGAGCTCGTCTGCGGCTGACGAAAGTATAGTAATTGATAAAATCGAATATAAAACCTCGTCGCCGATTCGCGGTATGGACGTGTCCTCACTTATCTCGCTGGAGAAGTCGGGCGTTCGCTATTACGACGAAAACGGAAGGGAAGAGGATCTGCTCGGCATACTCGCCGAAAACGGCGTGAATTATATCCGTGTACGCGTGTGGAACGATCCCGCGGATGCTGACGGAAACGGCTACGGCGGAGGCAACTGCGACACCGCGACGGCTGCCGAAATAGGTAAGCGCGCCGCAAAGTATAATCTGCCGCTGCTCGTTGATTTTCATTATTCCGATTTCTGGGCGGATCCCGCTAAACAGAAAGCGCCGAAGGCGTGGGAGAAATTGCCACTCGCTGAAAAGTGCGTCAAGGTTCGTGAGTTTACGCTGGAGTCGCTCGGAGCGATTAAGAACGCGGGCGGAAAGGTCGGAATGGTTCAGATCGGAAACGAGACCAACGGCGGTATCGCGGGAGTTTATACCTGGGCGGAAATGGCAGAGATTTTCAGCGCGGGCGCGTCGGCTGTCAGGGAATTCAGCAGCGATACCTCTGTAGTTCTGCACTTTACAAATCCCGAGAAAACCGAGCTTATGTACAGTCTCGCCGACTTCCTTGACGAGAAGAAGGTTGACTACGATGTGTTTGCCGTGTCCTATTATCCTTACTGGCACGGCAGCCTGAGCAATCTTACAAAGGTGCTCGGATATGTCGCGGGTGAATACGGAAAGCACGTAATGGTCGCGGAGACCTCATACGCAAATACGCTCAGCGACACCGACGGTCACCCGAACACTGTAGCGAAAGGAAGCAACACGAGCAGCGAAAATATCTTGTGGGACTTTACCCCGCAAGGTCAGGCGGACGAGTTCAGAGCGGTTCTGAACGCCGTCAACGAAGTGCCCGACGGTCTGGGACTAGGCGCGTTCTACTGGGAGGGCGCGTGGATAACGGTCGGCGATACAACGGGACTGAGCGGAGCCGCTTACCAAAAGCGTGTTGACGAGAACAAAAGGCTTTGGGAAGAATACGGCTCGGGCTGGGCTTCAAGTTATTCCGCGGACTTTGATCCCGACGACGCGGGACGGTACTGCGGCGGAAGCGCTGTTGATAATCAGGCGTTTTTCGACGCGCAGGGAAGAGCGCTTCCTTCGCTAAAGGTTTTCAGATACGCCATTACGGGAAGCGAGCCGATCCTTATGGGCGACGTTAATATGGACGGCACAGTTAACGTCAGCGACGCAACGGAAATCCAGAAGCACATATGCGGAAAAGCGTCGATATCCGCGGAGAGCTTTTTCAAAGCCGACGTTGACGGCGATAACTTCCTGACAGTAAACGACGCTACATATATCCAGATGGCTGTTGCGGGGGTTGATACCGCTTATCCTGTAAACGAATTTAAAAAATAATAAAAAAATACAAAAATTAGTTAAAATTTTTAAATAAAAGTATTGACAAATGGGAAAAACTATTATATAATATACACAACAAAAGAGAACAGGAGGTTCATGAATATGTTGCATAGACCTTTTATTACTCAGATTAAAGATTGGAAGCGGAGCCTTCCACCTAATGTGTAACGCCGGGAGCGGCGCAATTAGGAATTCGTAAAACTTAATATACAATATGACTTGAAATTTTAAATTATATTTTTTGCGGAGAATGGTCCGATGCATATTTAATATATATTGATTTAAGGTTTAAAATTTTTAGTTAGGGGATAGTCCCATGATTCATTT
>JAHLBL010000011.1 GCA_020625635.1 bacterium | reverse complement strand
GGGAGCAACCGCGCCCTGCTTTACAACAGCGCCGTCGGGGGCGATGTTGCCGAAGAGGATAGCGATACCGCCGTCAGCGCGGAGCGGATTCTCAACAGTGTGGATGATCTCGCCGTCGGCTGCGGGAGCGTCCTTGATTCTGTCGCCGACAGTACCCTTGACGGTGAGGCAGTCCTCGTTGATGATACCGAGCTTGGAGAGCTCCTTCATAACGGCGGGGATACCGCCCTTCTCGTTGAGGTCGGTGATAAAGATTTTGCCTGCGGGATTGAGCTTGCAGATCTGGGGAGTTGTCTTGCTGATTTCGTCGATGACCTGAATGTCTACGGGAACCTCAGCCTCATAAGCGATCGCGAGAAGGTGAAGCACGGTATTGCTTGAGCAGCCGAGAGCCATCTCGCAGCGGAGAGCGTTCTCAAAGCTCTTTTTGGTGATGATGTCGCGGGGACGGATATCCGCCTTGAGCAGCTCCATAACCTGCTCGCCTGCCTCCTGAGCGAGAGCGCGGCGCGCGCCTGAAACCGCGGGACGTGTGCCGTTGCCCGGAAGTCCCATACCGATAGCCTCTGTAAGGCAGTTCATCGAGTTAGCCGTGTACATACCCGAACAGGAACCGCATGTGGGACAAGCGTGGTTCTCGTACTCGAGAAGCTCCTCGTCGCTGATTTTACCGGCGGCGTGAGCGCCTACATACTCGAACATCTCGGAAAGACCGAACTTCTCGCCCTTGTACTCACCCGGGAGCATAGGACCGCCCGAAACGAATACACAGGGAAGGTTGAGCCTGCAAGCCGCGATAAGCATACCCGGGACGATCTTGTCACAGTTGGGGATGAATACGACCGCGTCAAGCGGATGAGCGGTGAGCATAACCTCTATCGAGTCGGCGATAAGCTCACGCGAACAAAGGCTGTACTTCATACCCTTGTGGTTCATCGCGAGACCGTCGCAAACTCCGATCGTATTGAATTCAAAGGGAACGCCGCCCGCGTTGCGGATGCCGTCCATAACCTTTGCGGAGATTTCGTTGAGGTGCTTGTGTCCCGGGATATAGTCGCTCTTGGAGTTTACAACAGCGATAAAGGGACGCTTGATCTCCTCGTCGGTAAGTCCGAGAGCTTTAAGCAGCGAACGCTGCGGAGCGCGTGTAGCGCCTGTTTTCATTAAATCTGATCTCATGGCAATTACTTCCTTTTCATAGAATTACATAATATTTAAAAGTCCGATTTGATATATAATAACACTTGATGATAAATTTTTCAACATTTTTCGGCTTTTTATTCGAGCTCGAACGCGCCTGTGTAAAGGCGGTAGTACGTGCCCTTCTGCTCAAGCAGCTCGTCGTGGGTACCGCGCTCGATGATCCTTCCGCCGTCGAGCACCATAATAGCGTCGCTGTTGCGGACGGTAGAGAGCCTGTGCGCGATAACGAAAACGGTTCTGCCCTTCATCAGGTTATCCATACCGCTCTGGACAAGCTTCTCGGTACGCGTATCTATCGAGGACGTCGCCTCGTCGAGAATCATAACGGGCGGATTGGCGACCGCGGCTCTGGCGATCGAGATAAGCTGGCGCTGTCCCTGTGAAAGCTGTGAGCCGTTGCCTGAGAGCATTGTGTCGTAGCCGTCGGGCAGACGCGTGATAAAGTCGTCGGCATTCGCGAGCTTTGCCGCCGCGATACATTCCTCGTCGGTGGCGTCGAGCTTACCGTAGCGGATATTATCCATAACCGTGCCCGTAAACAGATTGACCTCCTGAAGCACAACGCCGAGGGAGCTTCTCAGCTCGGGCTTTTTGATTTTCGTTATATTGATACCGTCGTAGCGGATCTTTCCGTCGGGAATATCGTAAAACCTGTTGATAAGGTTAGTGATCGTCGTTTTGCCCGCGCCCGTCGCTCCGACAAAGGCGATCTTCTGTCCGGGCTTAGCGTAAAGCGTTACGTCGTAGAGCACCTGCTTCTCGGGCACATAGCCGAAGTCAACGTGGTCAAGCTCCACAGCGCCTTTGAGCTCAATGTAGGAGGTGGTGTCGTCAGCCTTGTGGTAGTGCTTCCAAGCCCACATTCCCGTCTGCTTCTCGCTTTCCTCGATCTCACCCGCGGAGTTTCTGCGGATATTGACGAGCGTTACATAGCCCTCGTCCTCCTCGGGCTTCTCGTCGATCAGCCTGAACACGCGCGACGAGCCCGCGAGTCCCATGGCTATCATGGAGATCTGCATTGAGATCTGTCCCACGGTCTGGGAGAGCTGACGCGACATTCCGAGGAAGGAAACGATGATACCGATCGTCACCGCGCCCATTCCCGCGAAGCTGAGGTTCGGTGCGTCAAGAACGACGAGGACGCCGCCCACGACCGCGATTATAACGTACATAAGGTTGCCGATGTTGCCGAGGATCGGCATAAGGATGTTGCCTGCCTTGTTAGCGGCTTCACCGTCTTTGAACAGCTTTTCGTTGAGCTCGCCGAAGCGCTCCTTGCACTCGTCCTCGTGGCAGAACACCTTGACGACCTTCTGTCCCTGGATCATTTCCTCGACAAAGCCTTCCTCAACGGCAAGCGACTGCTGCTGAGCTGTCATATATTTTGCGCTTTTTCCGCCGAGCTTGCCCGTTACCGTAAACATCAGCACGATCACGGCGCACACAACAAGTGTCAGCCATATGCTGTAAGCGAGCATCATAGCGAATACGGTCACGATAGAGAGCGCGCTCTGGATAAGCGTGGGCATACTCTGTCCGATGAGCTGGCGTATAGCGTCGGTGTCGTTGGTGTAGGTGCTCATGGTATCGCCCGTGGCGTGGGTGTCGAAATATCTTATCGGCAGGCTCTCCATCGTCTCGAACATATCGTCACGCAGATTTTTGAGAGTACCCTGTGTGACGGTAGCCATTATCCTCGTGTAGACAAACGACGCGATAACGCCTATGACGTAAATAACGCCCATAGTCAAGGTCAGCGCGAAGAAGCGGCTCCACACCGCTCCCAATCCGAGAGTGATACCGGGGAGGATACATTCGTCAATGAGCTTCTGCAGAAACATCGAGGCTATTACCGACGATACGGCGCTGATAACGATACAGACAACCACGACGACAAGCAGCTTGCCGTAATGCTTGAAAAGATACTTTATAAGTCTTGAGAAGGTTCCCTTCGGGCTTTTCGGACGAGGTCCCGCGCCCTTGGGACCTCTCGGACCTCTGTTAGCCGCGCTCATACAGCCTCATCCTCCTTTCCCTTGGTCTGGGAGTCAAAGACTTCCTTATATATTCCTCCGTGAGCGAGCAGCTCCTCGTGAGTGCCCTGCTCCACGATTTTGCCGCCGTCCATTACGATAATGAGGTCGGCGTCCTGAACGGAGGAGATTCGCTGAGCGATAATGATTTTTGTCGTGTCGGGGATTTCATCCCTGAACGCCTTGCGGATAAGCGCGTCGGTATGGGTATCGACGGCTGAGGTGGAGTCGTCGAGAATAAGCACCTTCGGCTTCTTCAGCAGAGCGCGCGCGATACAAAGGCGCTGCTTTTGTCCGCCCGAGACGTTCGTTCCGCCCTGTGAGATAACTGTGTCGTAGCCGTCGGGGAACTTGCTGATAAATTCATCCGCGCAGGCAAGTCTGCACGCGTGCACGATCTCCTCGTCGGTGGCGTTCTCGTCGCCCCAGCGGAGATTCTCCCTGATCGTACCCGAGAACACAACGTTCTTCTGAAGCACTACGGAAACAGCCTCACGCAAAGCCCTTAAATCATAGTCGCGCACATCTACGCCGCCGACTGACACCGAGCCCTCGGTGACGTCGTAAAGGCGCGGAATAAGCTGGATCAGAGTGGATTTGGACGAGCCCGTGCCTCCGATTATGCCTACGGTCTGCCCCGAGCTTATCCGAAGATCGATGTCGGAAAGCGCCTTGCGCCTGCCCTTCGCCTTGTACTTAAATGAAACATTATCAAAAACTATGCTTCCGTCCTTAACCTCCGTCGCTCCGTCCTCGGGTGAGGTGAGCAAGCTCTCGTGGGTGAGAACCTCGGTGATACGGTTGGCGGACTCCTGAGCCAGAGTGACCATAACGAAAACCATCGAGAGCATCATCATTGACGTAAGGATCTGAACGCCGTATGTGATCAGAGTGGAAAGCTCGCCCGTTGTGAGCTCGCTGCCGCCCGAATTGATAATAACGACCGCTCCGATACTGCTGACAAGAAGCATTGAGAGGAAGATGCAGAACATCATCACGGGGGTATTCAGCGCCAGAATACGCTCAACGCGGGTGAAGTCGCCGCAGACGTCCTGCGACGCGGCTTTGAATTTCTTCTTCTCGTAGTCCTCGCGCACGAAGGATTTTACAACGCGGATTCCCGAGACGTTCTCCTGAACCGAATTGTTCAACGCGTCATACTTTTTGAAAATGCGCTTGAAAATCGGGAAAACGATCTTTATTACCGCGAAGAGGAACAGTCCGAGCACGGGAACGATACAGATAAATATAATCGACATCTTAACGTCGACCGCCATACTCATCGCGATTGAGAAGATAAGCATAAGCGGTGTACGCACGGCTATGCGTATGATCATCTGAAACGCGTTCTGGACGTTGGTAACGTCGGTAGTCATTCTTGTCACAAGCGAGGAGGTCGAGAAGCGGTCGATATCCGCGAAGTCGAAATCCTGTATCTTATAATACAGATCCTGCCTCAGATTTTTCGCGAAGCCCGTCGCGGCGGTGGCGGCGTACTGTCCCGAACGCACTCCGCAGAACAGCGACGCGAACGCCATAACGATAAGTATTCCGCCGTATTTCAGCACGGGCATAAGCGCCTGAGTTGAACCCGCGGACTGACCGACGGCGGTCATCTCGTCGATAAGCCCCGCCATGATAAGCGGAATGATGCACTCGAGCACAACCTCTGCCGACACATACAAAGGAGCGAGTATGGTATCGCGCTTATACTGACGGATGCTGCGAGTAAGTGTTTTGATCATATAAGCACTCCTTTTCCTGTAAATTCTATAGTTATATATTATAACATTTCGTACAGCTTTTTTCAATAAGATACGCCCTTTATTAATGCATTTTTACGGTATATTATCTGTATGTGAAGTAAGATTGCAAAAAAAGAATTACGCAATATTGTTTTATTTTGTTAATTAGTAAAAAATAAACAATAAATGAAATAATGGACTTGTGCAACCGCAAAAATAATGCTATAATATATTAGTTTCTACAGGCACATTTTTATTTCGACTCGGCGTGAGGATCGCGCCGAAATTTGAAGGGTACATTATGAATGCTATAGAAGTTACAAATTTAGTCATTTCGGTTTTATTTTTCCTGTTCTACGCTTATCAGGCGTTTTACGTTCCCGTCGTCTGGTTTAAGGGAAGGTCGAGACGCCACGTGCTCAAGGTCGTCGACCACAAGATGGCGGTAATGATTTGCGCGAGAAACGAGGAAAAGGTTATCGGAGACCTTATCGAAAGTCTCCACAACCAGACATATGACCTCAGCAAAATCACAATATTCGTTATGGCGGACAACTGCACCGACTCCACCGCGGACGTAGCGAGAAGCATGGGCGCTGTCGTTTATACGCGCTTCAACAAGGAGTTCATCGGTAAGGGCTACGCGCTCGCCGCTTTAAGAGAGCACATCAAAGAGGACTTCCCCGAGGGCTTTGACGCTTACTTCGTATTTGACGCGGACAACATCCTCGCTCCCGATTATATCGAGCAGATGAACCGCACGCTGTGCGAGGGACACGACGTCGCCACCAGCTACCGCAACAGCAAGAACTACGGCGACTCATGGATAAGCGCGGGCTACGCGCTCTGGTTCCTCAGAGAAACACGCTACCTCAACCACGCGAGATATATCCTCAAAACGAGCTGCGCCGTTTCCGGTACGGGCTTTATGTTCAGCAGAAAGGTCGCCGAGGAAATCGACACATGGCCTTTCCACACTCTCACCGAGGACATCGAGTTCTCCGTAAGCCAGATCCTCAGCGGCAGAAAAATCGCCTTCTGTCCCGACGCGGAGCTCTTTGACGAGCAGCCCGTAACATTCAGACAGTCGTGGAATCAGCGACTCCGCTGGGCAAGAGGCGGCTTGCAGGTATTCACGGGCTACGGCTGGAGACTTACCAAGGGAATGATGACAGGTAACTCCTCGTGCTTCGATATCACGATGTCGTTTATGCCCGCCTTCTTCCTTTCGGCGATCTCGATTCTTCTTAACGTAGTATTCGGTATCATGGCGGCTGTAAAGGGCGAGAACGTTCTCCTCGCGCTGTTCACTATCGCGTTTGTTTTCGGAAGTATGTATATGGCGATGTTCTTCGTAGGTACGATCACCACCATCACCGAATGGAAACGAATACACACGTCGGCGGCGCGGAAGATACTGTACAACTTCACTTTCCCGCTGTATATGTTCACCTACTTCCCCATCTCCTTCGCGGCTGTGTTCGTTAACCCGGGCTGGAAGCCGATCGCTCACAACAGAACTGTTGAGCAGATGAACGAGGAAGGTCAGAGCAAAGAAGCTAAAATCGAAGCCAAGACCGACGCAAAGGCGGCGAAGCTCGAAGCCAAAGCTGCTAAGCAGGACGCAAAGGACGCTAAGCACGAGGCAAAGGAAGCCAAAAAAGCAGCAAAAAAATAATTAAAAGCGGTTCGTAAGAGCCGCTTTTTTGTTAGGTGATTTATTGCATGCTTACCGATAATACTAAAGCAAGCTGTATTTTTTCAGTAAGGCTTTGTTATTATCGGTATTCTTTTTTATTTCGGCGTTTTTTTCATGTTTACGCGTTTCAGCAATTTGCGAAACACGCTCTGTATCGTCGTTAACAAACGCTTCGAGCAATTCTCTGCTTTCGGTGAAGAATTCACATTCTTTTTTCAGGTATTCGATATCCTCAAATCCCTCGTGATAAACTCTTTCGCCGAAAACAAAATAAAGATGCTTTAGCTGCGTAAGAGTTTCAGCAAACAAATCTTGATATTTTTCTATTGTTTTATTGAGCGATATTCCAAAATCATTGTTCGGCGTATATGTAAACGCGTCCCATAACAGTTCATTTGGGTCAGTATTAAAAAGCTCGTTATCAAACCTTTTTCGCTTATTGTTTAAATCATCTGAATCAACAGGGTCAAAGTAAGTATCAAAGCATTTCTTCATAACATCCAGCATTTTTGACAGTGTATGCCGTGGTTCATTTTGATTTTGCAATTCATATTCCCAATAATTTGGAGCATCAACGCCGTCATTATTTTTTATATATGCAATTTGGCTGAGGCGATAACCGCAATCCTCATTTTCCATAGTTAAGTCGTCAAGGAAAACATGAGAAATGTCCTCCGAGTACAATATAATATCCACATCAACGGTATCTACATGCTTTCTTGAATAAACTCCGATAAAGCTGATTACGCCGTTATTGTACTTAACAAAACAGTTCCGATTAAAAATATAACCTCTCTGCGTGAGAAACTCGCCGAATACTTCTCTGAACGGCACGAGTATGTCTTTTCTGCGCATATTATTCTCCTTTCAGTCCTGTCGACAGTGAATACAGATATAACGACACGCGGATTCAGGCTTTTTTCCTCGACATCAAAACCACTGATTCGACATTGTTCAAGGGCAACAGAAATGATGTCACCTGCCCCCTATATGACCGAGGAAATATATCTACTCATTTTTGTGAGCGTGAAGTTATTTCCAGCGGTAATATGTCAATATTATAGCAATAACAAAAGCGTTTGTCTACAAAAAACAGGCGGCTCGGACACACTTGTCTGACCGCCTGAGTACATCAAAAATGAACGATATCGAGTCGTCTGACGTCGATTATTTAAGCTGGTCCCGATAGTATTCTTCTATCTTTCCGAGCGCCCTTTCGTAATAATTTTGCAGCGACGGATCAAAGTGCGTGCCCATTCCTTCCAGTATGATCCGATCGGCTTCTTCAAATGAGAAAGCCTCCTTATATGTACGCTTTGACACCAGCGCGTCATAGACGTCCGCGACCGCCATGATTCGCGCTTCAAGCGGGATCTCTTCCCCTTTTAATCCTTCTGGATAACCGGAGCCGTCCCACTTTTCGTGGTGATAATTGGCGATATTGACTGCTACCTCCAAATACCGGACATCGTTGGTATCCTTCAGGATTTCTCTGATGATTCTTGCTCCTTCCGCAGAATGGGTCTTCATTATTTCGAATTCTTCGGGAGTAAACCGCCCCGGCTTCCTCAGGATCTGATCGTCGATCGTGATTTTTCCCAAATCATGCATCGGAGCCGCCTTGATCACGTTTTGCAAAAATATATGGTTGGTCAAGCCCGATTCATCTTTTTTCATTTCCTCGACGATAAATTTGACGATATCGCTTGTCCTCTTGATATGACTGCCTGTCAGATTGTCGCGGCCCTCGATCATCGTAGCCATTCCGACGACGAGGTTTTCCTGCATATCGACTTCCCGTTTCCGTATCACGGAAAACGCCAAAAAGAACACGGTTTGCGTCGCGATCAACACGATGACGCTTATCAGGATACCCGTGATAATCTCCGACGTCTCCGTTGAGCCCATGACCATTTTTATCAGCCACGACCCTATGACATAGATAATCAGGAAATATAATCCGAATAAAGCGATCATCGAATGGCCGAGTTCTTTCTTTCTGTCCCTTCTTATAATGATACCGTAACACGTAAAACCGACGACAGCCCAAATCAGAAAAATAAAAATTGATTCTTTCTCCAGAAAATCTGTTTGTACGATACTGCTTATCGCAATGGAAACGGAAAAGACGACGCCCAAAGCAATACCGATTGCACCCGTCGCAGCATGTCTTTTATCGCCTTCTTTTTTGGCTTGAACAAACGCGATGATCGCAATATAAATGTACACGATCATACCGCAAAACGTATTGACGTCAACGATCCAGACGATCAAAACCCTGCCTAAGAAGAGCATACATGCGGCAGCGATAACGATAGAAAAGACTGCGGATCTCGAATTCCCGTGCTCATCTGTCTTTGCGAGCCGTCCGGGCAGCGTATTGTTCTGCGCCATTGATTGGATGAGGTTGGACAACCCGAATATATTACCGATCAAACTTGTCAGAATAATCGCGAGCAGACTGACGACAAAAAGCACCAGTCCCGGAGTACCGAGAAACCTGTGAATCACATAAAACGGCGGAATGCCCTCTAAACCGCTTAATGAAGAGGAACCGGTGAGATATTCATACCAATTCGAATACTCTTCCGGAAATGCGCTGATCGATATGATGCAAACAGAGATATACAAGACCGTTGCCGCGATTAGCGAAGCGATCAATACTCTCAAAACACGTTTATGAGGAAACTTAAAATTTTTGGAAGAATGTGAAACGCTTTCAAAACCGATATAAGCCCAAGGCACCATACTGATCACGCCCAGTGTTTGCAGCGATTCGTTTATTCCAACGGGAGCAAAATCCGGTTTGTAGGCGGCGATCCCGCCTTGATGCATCACGACAGCGACAGCACAACCGCCGACGATCACCACGAGAAAAACCAAAACTAATGCAAATTGGATTTTTGTTGAAATGCTTTTTTTCAACAAACAAATCCCGCCGAAAGCAATGATAAAAAACAGCGGTAACAATACCTCGCCGAACCAAACGTCATATCCGCCGATATTGTAATGAAAGCCAAATTGAAAGATATCGCCGAAAATATAACGCGCAAAGAGTGAGATCGAAGACAGATTCGCGCACAAGATCGCGAAATACGTAATAACCAAAAACCATGACACCAAAAACGCATGATCTCCGCCCAGTGTATTTTTGGCATAACAAAATATACCGCCGTTATCATTCGGATATTTATTGATCATATAACTGTAATTGACAGCGACGACGATCATGATCAAAAAACCGATCAACAGCCCGATGATGCTTCCCATCGGACCCGCTTTACTCAAAAACGAACTTCCGGTAACGACGAACGACCCCCAGCCGATCGCAGTACCGATCGACAGTGCAAAGGCGCCGAAAGCCGAAATTGAAGCGTTCCTTTTCCCTTCCATATGTTGTTCCCCTCTCACTTCTCTGATGATAGTAAGTTAGTTTAGTCATCCGAACCGCTGATAAAAGCGGCTGAGGAAACGAAATGTTATTACTATTGCTACCCGCTCGAGATATGTCATTATTATAACAACTTCGACAGCATTTGTCTACAAAAAATCAGGTGGCTCGGACACACTTGTCTGAGTCGCCCAAAAAGCATTTGATTACTACTAAATCTCATCTGAGAAGAAATCAGAATCTATCTTTTTAATCTCATAGACCTCTTCTACAGAAACACCAACATTGTGCTTGATCATCAATCTGGTTAATGTTGCTCCATCTACTAACACAACTTTAGCTCCTAATAGATTATTGACATAATCCATTGCACCTTTGGTAAACTTTGCTGAAGTAATAAAAAGACCTTTTTGAGCTTGTTGTCCTTGAAGTGCACCTACAAATTTTTGAATATCTGGTTTACTCACCGTTTGATCAGTTGCCCATTGCTTTGCTTGAATATAAATGTGACTAAAACCCAACTGATCCTCTTTAATGATTCCATCAATTCCACCATCATTAGACTGTTGCGTTACCATGCCAGCATTATCTATACCACTACCATATCCCATACACAATAGTAATTTCACCACTAGTCTTTCAAATTCTGTTGGTGATAATTTCACGAACTTCTTTAGCCGAATGCAGCTCACCATCTTCAATCGCCTGCAAAAACCCTTCAAAAAACTCAAAAAACTTAGGAACAGCCATTTACTTATCACCCTTTCACATTAAAACTATATAATAAATCCCAGAATAAATCAAGTTAATATATTGAATACAATTTTTACTTATCAATGAGTATCGTTATCTATGGTTTGACATCATAACTACTGTCTCTACATGCGAGGTTCGGGGGAAGAGATCCACGGGTGTTAATTCTTTTACAGAATAATCCTTTTCGCTGAACAGTCTGAGGTCACGCGCGAGAGTTTCGGGATCACAGCTGACGTAGACAACTCTCTCAGGCGACATTTTAACGACCGTGTCGATCAGCGCGCTGTCACAGCCCTTGCGCGGCGGGTCGATTATCACAACGTCGGGGCGTATCCCCTCGCTCCTGAGCTTTTCGGCGGCGTATGCCGCGTCGCCGCAGATAAACTCCGCGTTTTCAACTCCGTTGAGCTGAGCGTTCACACGGGCGTCGCGCACGGCGTCCTCAACGATCTCGACGCCGATGAGCCGCTTGCAGTCCTGAGCCATCGTCAGACCGATCGTGCCCGTTCCGCAGTAGAGGTCAAGCAGAACCTCGCCGCCGCTCAGTCCCGCGTAGCCGCGCGCTATCGTGTAGAGCTTCTGCGCCTGAGCGCGGTTCACCTGATAAAAGGACAGCGGCGAGAGCTTAAAGCGCTTATCGTAGAGTATATCCGTTATGTAGCCGCTGCCGTAGAGCACACGGTTTTTGCTTCCGAGAACGACGTTTGTATTTTCTTTATTAGAATTAACGATGACGCTCTTCAGGTTCGGCAGAGCCTCCCTCAGCCGCTTTACGAGTTCATCCTCTTTTTTCAGACCGTTTCCGTTCACGACAAAACAAACCATTAACTCATCCGCAGCCTGAGCATATCTTATATATAGGTGTCTCAGCTTTCCGCTGTGCGAGGTTTCGTCGTAGGCGCTCTGGTCGGTGTCGTACATAAATTTTTTTGTAATATCCATCACCTTCGAGAACAGCTCGGGCTGGAGAAGGCAGTCGCCGCAGGGAATGATCCTGTGGCTGTGGCTCGCGTAAAATCCGAGCTCTATCCCCTTTTCCGCGTTGCAGGCAGGGAGCTGAGCCTTGTTGCGGTAACGGAGGGCGGTATCGTCACCGACGATCGGACGGATAACAGGGTTCTCAAAACCGCCGATCCGTGTAAGCGCGTCACGCACCCTGTTGTATTTTATTTCTTTTTCAGAATCATAACTAATGTGCCTGTACACACATCCTCCGCATTTCGGGAAGCACGCGCAGTCGGGCTCGATCCTGTCGGGTGAGGGCGTAATAAGCCGCTCGGTTTTTCCGTAGGCGTATGTCTTTTTCACCTTCAGAAGCCGCGCTTCGATTACATCGCCGACAGCGGTAAACGGCACAAAAACGACCAGACCGTCGTCGCATTTGCCGACTCCGCTGCCCTGAGCGGTCATAGATGTGATCTTCAATTTTACGATATTGTTTTTCCTGAGAGACATAGTATCAATCCTAAAATTTTTAAAGCAAACCGCATAGCGCCGCAAATTCAGATAACGGACGCCGCCCGCGAAGACGGGGATTATCGGATTTGTTATAAAAGTATTTTATCATTTATCGCAGAATTTGGCAATAAGCGAGAAAAATATATTAATTTCGGAAAAGGTATTTATTTTTTACAAAATAATTATATAATAATAGTTGTATATAGAATAAGCTTTCCGCGAAAACGCGCGGATATAATAAGAGGTGTATGGTATGAATCAGGATCATCTGCTCGAAAATAAAAAGAGAATTCATTTCATCGGGATCGGCGGAAGCGGAATGTGCCCGCTGGCTGAGATCCTTATGAGCGAGGGCTTTGAGATTCAGGGCTCCGATATGAACGAGGGCGAGACCCTCGACAAAATCAAGGGTTACGGGATCCCCGTATTTATGGGACATAAGGCTGAGAACATCGACGGCGCCGACCTCGTTGTCTACTCCGCCGCGGTAAAGGAGACCAACCCCGAGCGCGCCGAGGCTAAGCGCCGCGGTATCCCCTGCATTGAGCGCAGTGTTATGCTCGGTATAGTTACACGCCGCTACAAACGCTCGATAGCTGTTTCGGGAACTCACGGCAAGACCAGCACAACGGGTATGCTCACACAGGTTCTTATCGGAAGCGGCTTTGACCCGTCGGCGATCATCGGCGGAAAGCTCCCCTTCATCGGCGGCAACAGCTACGTCGGACAGAGCGACATCATTGTCTGTGAGGCGTGCGAGTATGTTGACACCTTCCTCGAGCTCACTCCGTTTATTTCGATCATCCTCAATGTCGACGCCGACCACCTCGACTACTTCGGCACACTCGACAACATCAAAAAGAGCTTCAATAAATTCGCTCACCAGACTACGGGCGCGCTCGTGCTCAACGGTGACGACAAGAACACGATGGACTCGGTAGCCGACGTAACTATTGAAAAAATTACCTACGGCTTCAACGATACAAATGACTACTACGCCGCCAATATCAGCGCCGACAAGGGCGTTCACGAGACCTTCGACCTTATGCACAAGGGTGAGAAGCTCTGCACGATCAAGCTTATGGTGCCCGGTCGCCACAACATCTACAACGCTCTCGCCGCAGCCGCCACGGCTCATTACCTCGGCGCTTCACCCGCTGAGATCGCCGAAAACCTCGGAAAATTCGGAGGCGTTCACCGCCGCTTTGAGATTCTCGGAACACCCGGGGACATCACGGTTGCCGACGACTTCGCCCACCATCCCACCGAGCTGAAGGCGACTCTCAACGCCGCTATGAATATGGGCTTCAAGAAGGTTTGGGCAGTGTTCCAGCCTCACACGTTCTCGCGTACAGCTATGCTGCTTGACGACTTTGCCGACGCGCTGAAGATCCCCGACGAGGCGATAATCTCCGAGATCCTTCCCGTCCGCGAGACTAATACCTATAACATCTACAGCACCGACCTCGGCGCGAAGGTTCCGAACTCAAAGTGCATCGACACCTTTGAGGACATCACAAGCTACATCACCGAGAACGCGCAGGCAGGCGACCTCGTCCTCACAATGGGCGGCGGAAACGTCTATATGTGCGCGAATATGATTCTTAAAAGTCTTAAAGAAAAGTACAATCAGTAAACCCATTCAAAAACAGAAACGGGACGGCTCGGAGCCGTCCCGTGTTGTTTTGTGTTTTATTCGTATATCGTGCCGTACTTCTCGCAATCCTTTTTGGAAACGATCTGATTCTTTTCATTTACGAAAACGACCTTTGGAGAGTGTCCCGCGATTTCGTCCTCGCCGAGAATACAGTACGCCATAATGATGATCTTATCGCCGATATCACAGCAGTGCGCGGCGGCTCCGTTCAGGCAGATCATACCCGAGTTCGGCTCGCCGCTGATGGTGTAGGTCTCAAAACGGTTTCCGTTGTTGATATCCACCACCTGAACCTTTTCGTATTCATAAATCCCCGCGGCTTCCATCAGCACGGGATCAACCGTAATGCTGCCGATATAGTCAAGCTCGGACTGAGTGACCGTTGCGCGGTGGATTTTTCCCTTTAGCATTGTAATCTGCATTATATCGCCTACCCGAGAATAAAGTTGTCAATAAGTCTTGTGCTGCCGAAGTAAACCGCCACAGCCGCGAGAATGCTGCCGTTGATCTCCTCTGTGGGTATGATTTCAGGGAAGCTCGTGACGTTGACATAATCGATCCTCGCGAGCGGCTCGCTCTCGATGATCTCAGTGATTTTTGCGATCACCGCCGAGGCGCTCTTCTCGCCGCTCTCAGCGAGCTTTCTGCCCTCCTCAAGCGCTCTGTGGAGAACCGTAGCCGCGCTTCTCTGTTCGGGAGAAAGATAGGTGTTGCGCGAGCTCTTGGCGAGGCCGTCGCTTTCGCGGATGATGGGACAGCCGACGATCTCGATATCAAAATTGAGATCGCGAACCATACGCATAATAACCGCAAGCTGCTGCGCGTCCTTCTGACCGAAGTACGCCTTGTCGGGCGACGCTATATTGAAAAGCTTTGAAACAACGGTGCACACGCCCCTGAAATGGATCGGGCGGCTCTTGCCGCACAGCTCGTCGGACGGACCCGTCATATTTACGTAGGTTGAGAAATCAGGGCAGTACATTTCCTCCACGCCTGGGTGGAAAATCAGGTCGGCTCCCGACTCCTCGCAAATCTTCATATCGTGTTCGATATCTCTCGGATAGCTCTCGAGGTCCTCGTTGGGCGCGAACTGAGTCGGATTTACAAAGTCGCTGACAACAACCCTGTCGCACTGCTCGGCAGCCTTGCGAATAAGACTGGCGTGACCTTCGTGCAGAAAGCCCATCGTCGGCACAAGACCGACCGTCAGCCCCTGTTTCTTCCATTCCTTAACTTCTTTTCTCACTTCATTTACAGTGTTAACTACTCTCATAATAAAATTACCTTTCTGAATAAAGCGGCTCCAATCACTCGAAGGAAGCCTTTACCTTCTCCATAATCTCATCAGCTATCTCGTAGCCGTGCTTAGCCTCGGGGAAAGCGCCGCTGTTGATTTCCTCGATATAGGCCTCGAACGCGCCTCTCATTATCGTACCGAGGTCGGCGTATTTCTTTACAAATTTAGGTGTAAAATCGCTGAACATTCCGAGCAGGTCCTGATATACAAGCACCTGTCCGTCACATTCGGCGCCCGCGCCGATCCCGATTGTCGGAATGTCGAGGATCGAGGTGATATATGCTGCGAGCTTTGAGGGAACACACTCGAGCGTGACCGCGAACGCTCCCGCCTCCTGAACGGCAAGCGCGTCCTTTACGAGCTTTACGGCTCTCTGCTCGGTTCTTCCCTGAACCTTGAAGCCGCCGAAAGCGTTGATCGACTGCGGAGTAAGACCGATATGAGCCATAACGGGGATTCCCGCGTCGGTAATAGCCTTTATCTGAGGACAAACCTCCTCGCCGCCCTCGATTTTAACTGCGTTGGCGCGAGCCTCCTTCATAAGTCTGCCCGCGTTCACGAGCGCGTCGTAGACCGAGGTCTGGTACGACATAAACGGCATATCAACGACAACCATCGCGTTCTTTGCGCCTCTCGCTACAGCGGCGCCGTGGTGGATCATATCCTCCATCGTGACGGAGAGAGTATCCTCGTAGCCGAGCATAACGTTGCCCAGCGAGTCGCCGACGAGAATAGCCGTAACTCCCGCCTCGTCCATCAGCTTTGCGGTGGAATAGTCGTAGGCTGTGAGCATACTGCTCTTTATGCCGTCCTTTTTATTTTGCTGAAATGTCAGAACTGTGTTTTTCATTTTGTAACATCTCCTCAATTTCACTGTATTTTTCCCCGAGCGAACCGTCGCCGCAGTGCTTCTTTTTCGCGAGAGCGACTACCTGTTTGCCAAGTGCATTATAAACTTCTTTGTGCCTCGTGTCAAGTACACGCAGGTGTTCAGCCACGGTCCGGATATCGCCGCGCTCGATCGGTCCCGTAAGCGCCGACTCCGCTCCGTCACTCAGCGCCTTTTTAAGGTTATCGCCCATCAGCGGCGTAAGCAGCGCGTAAGCGTCCTCACGGGTAAACCCGCATTCGCCGAGTATGTCCGCGCACATACCGAGCAGACCGAGCATATGATTGCTGGCGAGCGACGCCGCCGCGTGGTAGAGCGTCTTTGAGCCGCTGTCGATCACCGCCATACGGTTGCCGAGCTTTTCTGTAAGTCCGCCGATTTCGGACAGGAACACCTCGTCGCCCTCGGCTGTGAACATAACCGCGCCGAGCCCCTTATAGGAGTTGAAGCGGTCGTCAAAGGCGTAAGCGGGGTGAAGGCTTCCCGCGTGAGCGCCGCAGGCAGAGGCGTCGGTAAAAACGGAGGAGCTGAGCGAGCCGCTGAGGTGAAAGACAAGCTTGTCCTTAAGATTCGCCTTATCAAGCGAGTTCCACGCCGTCTGAATCTGCGAGTCGCCCGTTGAGATAATGAGCGCGTCGCAGTCACGGGCGAGCTCGTCGGCTGAGGAATAAGCTCTTCCGCCCGCGAATTCTGCCGAGGACTCCGCGTCCTCATACCGTTCGCTGAAAAAGCCCGCGATCTCCGCTACTGATGAGAAATATTTTGCTATCGAGGTTCCCGCGCGTCCCGCGCCGATAACGCCGATTTTCATAGTCCCACCTCATTCCGTGTTAAATTATATTATATCACATATAATCCAAAACAGCAAGAGCGGAAATACCGATAGACAAAGTCGCCGCTTTATGATAGAATACTTCGGAAGGTCGGTGATATTATGAGCGGAGAGGTCTGCAAAAAAGCTGAACTAAGCATAACAAAAACATACCGAAAGCGCATCTGGGCGCCGTTTATCAGGGCAGTAAAACAGTACAGGCTGATCGAGAGCGGCGACCGCATAGCCGTGTGCATTTCGGGCGGCAAGGACTCGATGCTGCTCGCGAAGCTCATCCAGCTGCTCAAGCGCTACACGGAAGTGCCGTTCGAGGCGGTCTATCTCGTGATGGACCCCGGGTACAAGCCCGAAAACCGCCTTAAAATCGAGCGCAACGCCGAACTGCTCGAAATCCCGATAACCGTTTTCGAGACCGATATTTTTGAAACGGCTGACAAAGCCGAAAAATACCCGTGCTACCTCTGCGCCAGAATGAGGCGCGGTCACCTCTACAAAAAGGCGAAGGAGCTCGGCTGCAACAAAATCGCTCTGGGACACCATTTCTCCGACGTGATCGAGACGACGGTGCTGGGGATGTTCTACGGCTCACAGCTTCAGGGTATGATGCCGAAGCTTCACAGTCAGCACTACGAGGGTATGGAGCTCATCCGCCCGATGTACTGCGTACACGAGAACGACATCATCGCGTGGAAGAACTACAACGATCTGGAGTTCATACAGTGTGCGTGCAGAGTAACGGAGCGGATCTTCAACTCCGACGACGGCGTAGGCGAAAGCAAGCGCCAGGAGGTAAAGCTGCTGCTGCGCGAGCTCAAAAAAACCAATCCGCGTATTGAGAAAAGCATCTTCAACAGCATACACTCCGTATGCATCGACACCTTCCCCGCGTACAAAAAGGACGGCGTCCTGCACAGCTTCCTCGAGGAATACGACGGTGCTCTCCCCGACTGCGTCAGCGAATATGACTTCGATAAATAAATATCAACTAAATTTTCAGCGGCGAAATCTTTTTCTTTATAAAAAATCACACTGTCTTTATCGGGTTTATTGTGATATAATAATAACGTATAAATATATTGAAAGGATATGAAGTGAAATGAACAATTTCAGAAACAAGCTCTGTATTCTTCTTTCTGTTCTTGTCGTACTCGGCTC
>JAHLBL010000109.1 GCA_020625635.1 bacterium | reverse complement strand
AAAATGCTTGGCGATAGTTGGCATAAATCGGATAGATTATTCACACAATGGAACGGTTTACCTATGAATCCGAATACACCTTATACTTGGTTAAAGCGTTTTTGTGAGCGTGAGGGGCTACACTTTTATGGGCTTCACTCTTTCAGGCATACATTCGCCACATTGGCGATTACAAATGGAGCTGATTTTAAAACGATTTCATCAATTTTAGGACACTCACAGACAAGCACAACAATAAATCTGTACACGCACTCTGTTGATGCAGTCAACAAAAAAGCCATGAATACCGTAGCTGAATTAATCAGTTAAAATCAATTTTATATTAGTAATTGTTATTGCTATATGCAGAATAATGAACAAAATAATGAACACAGGCACATTTGAGGACAAAAAGAAATCTCGAAAGCCCCATAAAAAGTGACTTCCGAGATTCAAGAGTATTGGTGCGAGCGACGGGACTTGAACCCGTACGTCAAAGACACACGCCCCTCAAACGTGCCTGTCTGCCTATTCCAGCACGCTCGCATATTCAGTTTGCCGCTTTATTTACGACAGCTTTTAGATTATATCACCGAGAGATTGATTTGTCAACACTTTTTATGCAAAAATCAAAAAGTTTTTATCGCTACACAAATCTGTTTAGTTCCTCGCTGTATTCGTATCCTATGCCTTCGAGCTTGCTTTTGATTTCGCTTTCGCTTACGTTCATATCCTCGCACATCGCCTTGAGCGACGGATAAAAGTCCCTCAGCTTTGTGTTCACTGCCGATAACAGTATCATAGCGTCCTGCGGTAAATCCATATTGACCTCCATAGTCTTCTTACCCGCAAACAGTCACTGCCGCGGGCAGTTCAAAACTGTGTGAGCTTTCACATCCTCACACGCGTCCATTATACAATAAATAAGTACCTTTGTAAATATTTTTCGAAAAAGCTTTTATATTCCTCCGTGTTGTGCTATAATACACTATGTATGTAATGGAGTTGATATAATGAATCCTATAGTTTCCGACAAAATTTCCGACGGAATTGTCTTTAACAGAATCAAGGACAGCCGATTCAAAACGATGAGGCTGTCGGCTCATATCTTTATGCCTCTCAGTGAGAGCACCAACGCCGAGAACGCGCTGCTGTGCTATCTTCTCGTGCGCTGCTGCAGGAAATACCCTGATTTTACCACGCTCTCCAAGAAGCTCAGCTATCTCTACGGAGCGGAGCTCAGCGGCTCGGTCACCAAGGTGGGTGACACGCAGTGCCTCAATATCACCGTCAGCGGACTTGACAACCGCTACGCTATAGACGACGAGAGCATAAGCGCTCAGCTCGGCGAGCTGCTCTGCGAGATAATTTTTAATCCCAAGGTTATCGGTGAAGCCTTCTGCGAGGATGACCTCGCTCAGGAAAAGCGCCAGACTCTCGATATGATCGACTCGGAGTTCAGCGACAAGCGCGTTTACGCGTCCCAGCGTCTCATAGAGGAGATGTGCGCGGACGAAGCCTTCGGCATCAAGCGCATGGGCACAAAGGAGCGCGTCTCCGCGGTAACGGCACAGGATGTTTATCGCGCGTGGCTCAATATGCTGAAAACGGCGCGTTTTGAGTTCATATTCACGGGTGACGCGGACCCGGGCGACGTGAGAAATCTTATCGCGTCCTCGTTCGGGAAAATCGACAGACAGTTTATCAATCCCGTGACTGCCTTTTCAAAGGGCACTGACGGACTTAACGACGTCGTTGAGGAAATGGACGTTGCTCAGTCCAAGCTCGAGATGGGCTTTATCGTCAAAGACCTCGCAAGTGTGGAAGAGATAAACGCTGCCAGACTTATGTCCGCTATCCTCGGCGGAACGGCGAGCTCAAAGCTCTTCACGAACGTGCGTGAGAAAAAGAGCCTCTGCTACTACTGCGCGAGCAGGTTCATAAAGCTCAAGGGCATTATGATGGTCGAGTCGGGCGTCGAGACAGCCAACATAGCGCAGACGCGCGAGGCTGTTTTAGCCGAAATAGAGGATATGAAAAACGGCATTATCTCCGATTTTGAGATTCAGTCCGCGAAGCTCGCCGTCGTAAACAGCTTCTTCGGTGTGGTCGACACCGTCGGAGGAATCACGGGCTGGTACGCTTCTCAGCTTATGGACGGCTCGTTCGACACTCCCGCTCAGGCTGCTGAAAAAATCAACGCGATCACAAAGGAGCAGATCGTCTCGGCTGCAAACAAGCTGAAGCTCGACACCGTATTCGTGCTCAGAAGTAAGGGGTTGACGGAATGAGTAATATAAAAGAAATCAAATCCGCCCGCACGGGTGATGTTTACTATAAAATAGAACACGATTCGGGACTTACGATCTACCTGTATAAAAAGCCCGAATACAATTCAAAATACGCGATTTTCGGCACGCGCTACGGCAGTGTCAACAATGCGTTCTCGCTCGACGGCGGCGAGGTCAGGAGAGTTCCCGACGGAATCGCCCACTACCTCGAGCACAAAATGTTCGAGTGCGAGGACGGCGACGCGTTCCTCAAATACGCCAAGACAGGCGCAAACGCGAACGCCTACACCTCCTTTGACAAGACCTGCTATCTGTTCAGCTGTACCGACAAATTCGCGGAAAGCCTCGAGATCCTGCTCGACTTCGTTCAGCGTCCGTACTTTACGAAGGAAACCGTAGCGAAGGAGCAGGGCATTATCGGACAGGAGATCAGAATGTACGACGATTCTCCCGAGTGGTGCGTTATGTTCAATATGCTCGGCAAAATGTACCGCAATCATCCCGTTCAGATAGACATCGCGGGTACGGTAGAGTCGATCGCCGAAATCACCCCCGAGCTCCTCTACGACTGCTATTATACTTTTTATAATCTCAACAATATGGTGCTCTGTATCGCGGGCGACCTTGAGCCCGATGATATTCTCGGTATCTGTGACAAGATGCTGAAGCCCTGCGAAAAGCACACCATCGAGAGCTATTTCGAGGACGAGCCGTACGAGGTCGAGGAGCATTACGTGGAGCAGAGATTCCCCGTATCAATGCCGATATTCAACCTCGGCTTCAAGGAAAAAGCCCACAAGACTACCCAGAAGGAAATGGCTGAGGTCGAGATCATCCTCAACATCCTGACGTCGAGAGCGAGCGAGCTTTACAGAAAGCTCGACGACGCTAAGCTCATAAACCAGAGCTTCGACAGCGAGTATTTTTACGGTCAGGGCTACAACTCCGTTCTGTTCAGCTCCGAGAGCCGCGCTCCTAAGGAAGCGGCGCGGATGATATTGGATTATATCAGAGAGCTGAAGGAGAACGGTGTTCGCGGGGAGGATTTTGAAATCGCGAAGAGAGAGGTCTACGGCGATACGATCTCGTCGCTCAACTCGGTCGACGGCATAGCCAACACCCTCGCCGAGCTTCATTTCAACAACGCGGAGCTTTTCTCGATGATCGAGGATATAGCGGACTGTACGCTTGAGGACGTTAACAACAGGCTCAGAAATATGCTTGACGTGGAGAATACGACGCTTTCGGTCGTTCTCCCGAGTGAGGAGTAATCTATGCATCACGTTTCTTTCCCCGCTGTAGGGCTTGAATTCGACATCAACGAGGTCGCTTTCTCAATCGGCAGTCTGACTGTCCGCTGGTACGGACTGATAATCGCCTGCGGACTTATGCTCGCGATAGTGTACGCTTACTTTTCTTCCGCGCGCTTCAACGTCAACCGCGACAAGCTCTTTAACTGTGTGCTCGTCGGAATAGTTACGGGCATAATCGGAGCGCGTCTGTACTACGTGCTGTTCACGCTCGACAGATATATCGACAATCCCGCCGACATTATCCGCATCGACAAGGGCGGACTCGCGATCTACGGCGGAATAATCGGCGCCTTCCTCGGCGGTTGCATTACGGCTAAAATCCAGAAGGAAAAGATTATGCCGATACTCGACATCGCCGTTCTCGGCTTTCTTATCGGTCAGGGACTCGGACGCTGGGGCAACTTCTTCAATCAGGAGGCGTTCGGCACAGAGACCTCGCTTCCGTGGGGAATGATGAGTGACAACACGGGCTGGGTAACGGTTCATCCGTGCTTTCTCTACGAGAGCCTGTGGTGCCTGCTCGGCTTTGTAATTATTCATTTCCTGAGCAAAAAACACCAGAAGTACGCGGGACAGGTTTTCTATATGTATCTCGTTTGGTACGGCTTTGAGCGTATGATCGTCGAAGGACTGAGGACGGACAGCCTCTACATCCCGTTCCAGCCTTTCGGAATGGAGCTCAGGGTTTCACAGCTGCTCTCGGCGGCAATATTCATATTCGGATTGGTAATGCTGTTTGTAAACAGAAACAAGGAGGAAAAATTCTATGACGATTTTAGACGGAAAAAAGGTATCGGCTGACGTAAAGGCTCAGGTAGCCGAGGAGACAAAAAAGCTTGCGGCTGAGGGAATAGTTCCCACATTGGCGGTTATCCTTGTCGGCGACGATCCAGCCTCCCGTGTTTACGTTGATAATAAGAAAAAGGCGTGCGAGCTTGTCGGCTTCAGAAGCCTTGAGTTCAAGCTTCCCGCAGAAACAAAGCAGGAGGAGCTTATGGCTCTCGTTGATGAGCTCAACAACCGTGACGATGTGAACGGAATCCTGTGCCAGCTTCCGCTGCCCGCAGGTCTCGACGAAAACGCCGTTATCGAGGCTATAAGCCCCTTAAAGGACGTTGACGCTTTTCACAAGCAGAACGTCGGAAGAATTATGATAGGGGATTACGATTTCCTGCCCTGCACTCCCGCGGGAATAATGGAACTGCTCCACGCGTATGATATCGAGGTCGAGGGCAAGAACTGCGTGGTCATCGGCAGAAGCAACATCGTCGGCAAGCCTATGGCTATGCTTATGCTCCACGAGAACGCTACCGTTACGATCTGCCACAGCCGCACAAAGAATATCCGCGATATCGCCGCCGCGGCTGATATTCTCGTCGTCGCGATCGGCAGAGCGAAGCATGTTAAGTCGGATATGGTACGCGAAGGAGCCGTTGTGATCGATGTCGGTATGGACCGCGACGAGAACGGAAAGCTCTGCGGAGACGTTGATTTTGAGGCGGTTAAGGACAAGTGCTCCTACATAACACCCGTGCCGGGCGGAGTAGGTCCGATGACTATCGCCATGCTGATGAAGAACACTCTCAAGGCTGCGAAGCTGCAGAATAATTTATAATTCGGCGGATTAAAAAACTGTTGACAATACAACACTGTTGTGATATAGTATATAAGCCGCTTATTGTGGGCTTGAAGCGCTGCGCCCTTTCGCAGCCGCCTGACAATAGCGAGTCTATATAAAGGATGGTACTAATATGTACGCAGTTATTCAGACAGGCGGTAAGCAGTACAAGGTTGAGCAGGATCAGATCGTGTTCATCGAGAAGCTTAACGCTGAGGCAAACGACACTGTTACTTTTGACGTTGTCGCTGTAGGCACAGACGACGGCATCAAGGTCGGCACACCTCTCGTAGACGGTGCTAAGGTAACAGCAGAGGTTCTTAAGAACGGTAAGGGCAAGAAAATCAGAGTTGCTACTTATAAGCCGAAGAAGGGCGAGAAGAGAACTCTCGGTCACAGACAGCCTTACACAAAGGTACAGATTAAGTCGATCGAGGCTTAATCGTGATTAAAGTAACATTCTTAAAGAGCGAAGGGGAGCTTGTCGGCTACGAGTTCGGCGGACATTCCGACTACGCGGCGCAGGGCGAGGATATCGTTTGCGCGGCTGTCAGCTCGGCGGCTTATCTCGCGGCGAACACACTTTGCGATTCCTTCGGTATAGAGGCGGATGTTACTGTGGACGACGGCTATATGAAGCTCGTCGCCGTTAAGTCCGACACAACGGCGCGTCTGCTGGACGGGTTGTATCGGCATATGCTCCAGCTTGAGGAGCAATACGAAAAAGATATCAAAGTTATTATTTCGGAGGTGTAAGGTAATGCTTAAGATTAACATTCAGTTATTTGCTCATAAAAAAGGTATGGGTTCCACAAAGAACGGCCGTGATTC
>JAHLBL010000108.1 GCA_020625635.1 bacterium | reverse complement strand
TGCTCGGTTCTGAGGGTTATGAACTCCATGTAGTTCTCCTTCATCTCCTTGTAGTCGTTTTTGTTAAAGGAGATGTTAAAGAGATAGAGGCGTTCGTTCTCCTCGTAAGTCCAGTCACCTTCAAACAGGCGAGTGTCGTTTTTATCGGTGTCATAAACCGTAAAGGAGTCGCCGTCAAAGTCGAAACGGACGTTGTACTTCTTCTCGTTGAAGTAGTATGTGCCCTTGCCGCCGTCATCGGGAGTAAACCTTATGCTGTAATCAGGCGCGATCCATCTGACGCCCGTATATTCGGCGGGACTTTTGTCGTATGAACCTGTGCATCCGACGAGCATCACACTCATACACAGCACAGCAGCCAATGCCAGGCAAATTATCTTTTTCATACAGATCTCTCCTAACCTTGATCTACATATCTGCTTACTTCGGCGTAAGTCGGCGAAACAACTATAGTGCCGTTGTTCCTTACGAAGAACGAGTAAACTCTGAGCTTCTGGTTGCCGTAGGACGGCGAGTTGTTATTTGTCGCGCTGTAGTAGTAGTGGTAGCCGGCAAGATCGTCGGAATATCTGAATACATCCTCGCCCTGGCTGAAGGGGAGATATCTGAAGCCTGTGTTGTCGATGGTCTGAGCCCTGTACTCAACATCATAGCTTGCTCCCGAAGCGTTCAGCGACGTTCCGAGTATTCTCTGAATGTAACTTGTAATAGCCGATGTATTCGCGAGGTTCACGGCGGCTCTTGTGGTGCGGTAGTTTTCGTTTTCGGTGGTGGCGTAAACCAAACCGCCGCCTAACAGATCACCCTCCTCACAGAGGTCGATGATGTAGAAGTTGTGGGTTATCTTCTCGGTCGTACCCGACATCTTGATCTCACTGCTGCTCGTTCTGATAATCGAAACTCCGGTAATATCTCCCGGATCGGCGTTACTCGTTACCTTGACGTACATCGTGTCACTTTCGGTCAGACCGTCGCTCGCGCCGTACCTTGCGTTGTAGGTCGTCTTGCCCTTGGCGACTAAGTGCCAAGTGTCTCCCGAGCCATAGCGTACCCACCATGCGGGGTTGGAGACGGACTTTGTGAGAGCCTCGGTCTGCTCGAAGTTGCCGTTGTAGGTAGTGCCGTCAAATACGATGTGGTATGTGTGCGCCTCCTCCGTCAGAGTGGCAGTGATCTTGATCTTCTTTTTGTCGCTGTCCTTGCTCTTGACCTCAGCGGTGTCAAAGGTATAGTTAAAGTATCTGCTCTTGATCTTGGGCAGATTATTGCTTGCCAGAGTTTTCGCGTCGGACTGGGCGGCGGTAGACTGATCCGTTGTCGGCGAAGCGGCGCCGTAGTACGCGCTCAATCCCGAGCCGAGGGACGCGGCGCTGACCTTGACGGTCTTGGTGTAGGTTGCAGGCGTTACCGCCTTGTTCTCGTCATAGATATAGTTTCCGTCGGATGTGTCGTAGTCGTTGAAGTTGTAGGTGATCTCAACACGAACCGCCGCGTCGCTGTCCGAAATAAGCTTGTAGAGGGCGACGTAGGTCTTGTCGTTGTCCTCGAGCTCGGGAGCGACGTTGATGTGGAGATCCTCCTTGTCGGAAACATCCTGAGCTCCGCTGAGGCTGAGCACTCCGTCGGACGGAGTATCAACTACTACCCACTTTACAAAGTAGCATGGGCTTGAGGTCGTTGTGGCGCTGTCACCGCTGCCGGTTACAACGTCGTAGGTGGCCTCCTCGGCGGCTGTAGCGTGAACATTATAGCTGAACTTCGGGAAAGCGTAGGTGTTTGTTCCCTCAAGCTTTTCCATGACAGCGTATCTGTCCTCAAAGATTCCCGTTGATTCGTCGTCGGTGATGATACCTGTGCCCGAAACATTCGTGATACCCGCGGGAACATTCTTGGAGGGATCGCCTATGATCGCGGCGCGGAACGACTTTGTCAGCGAGTTGAACGCGATCTGGTTAAAGGTTCTGAGGTTGGTGGAGTCAGCCTTGAACCACGCCTCACCGGAAAGCGTCGAGTCGAAGCCGATGTCGAAGCCGCTGTTGTTGTTGGTATATTCGTTGTTGTCAACAGTTATCTTGTTGATTCTGAGAACGTCCGCGTCGCCTCCGTAGTTGCGCGTCTGGATTCCGTAATCGGTCCTAAGCTTGGACTGCTTGATCGTGGTCTTGTAGATGGACTCACTGCCTGTTACAAGGTCAAGCTCGAAGGGGAGGTCATACTTTGTTCCCGAGGACGCGGGGTTGCCGCTTCCGTCAAGATAGTAATCGAAGTGGAGCGTCGGTGTGCCGACGTTGCTGTTCATATCAATGTATATGTCGATCTCGTCGGCTGTTACCCATACGTTGATGTTCTTTTGCGCGACGAACACAGCGCCCTCGCTCTCGCGGTTGTCGGTACCGATGGAAACCTTGTAGGTGATGCTGTATCTGCCCGCCTTTGTCGGGTTCCAGTAGTTATCGACCGTCTTTGTGCTGTCGGACGACTTCAGGTAGACCGTAGTATTTCCCGATCTGCCCACAGGTCCCGAGATCGCGACGTCGGTCACGGTGGTGGTAACTCCGGGAGCGGAGATGAGCGAACCGCTGTAGGTAACGCCTATCTTGCTCTCGATGTTGGCGAGAGTGTAGTTTTGGTAAATGCTGTTGCTGTCGTCGACAGGATCGATAACAGAGGGCTCAAACGTCAGCTGGGACTTCTCGGTTACACCTTGGTTGACAGCAAAGTTTGCAAAGGCGCTCGGATTTATCGTTGCAGTATTGCCAATGTTTCTTGTGCTGATATCAGCGTAGTACTCACCAAAGTCTGAACTTGATGTGATGTTTCCCGTAAGCTTTTTGGAGTCTTGGGGATTTGAATCCGTCGCACTCGTCCCCACCCAATACAGCATATCGATGTGTCCTGCATAAGTAAAGCTATAGAGGTAGAGGTCATTTTCGTTCTTTTCGGTTTGACCTTCATAGACTAAGTGTAAGTCATTATTAGTGGTATTGTAATAATTGTTCTTATCGGGACCAAATTCCGCATACAGGCGGAAGTGGTTCCATTGGACAGAGTTTGGATCCGAACTTTTGCCCCAAACACGAGCGTTTACATAGTTCGAATTATTGTTCTGCTGATACTTTGTCAGAACATAGACCGTGGTGGTCTTGGCGTAGCCGAGCATAGTCTCCAGAGCCGATTGCAGATTTTTTTTCAATGTAGTGAGACTTGTTTCTACATCGGAACCGTCGTCATAGTCAGGCATGCTCTTAGCATCTGCAACATCGTAGTAACCGTTATAAGCGCTTATCGCGTCGCCGGCGTCGCTCTTGTAATAATCTTGCGCAGTTTCTTTGAATAGTTTGTTTTTAAATTCCACAAGCCGCTTGTACGCCTTCTGAGCGTCATTGTACTTGACACGGATGGTAAACGTATATACTTCGCTGTAGGCAGTCGTTACGCCTGCTTTCGCGTTGACCGCTTGAATGCTTACCGTGTAGTCGGTGTATCCGTCAATCGCGGGTTCGGTGATGGTGGGCTGATTGGCGTGGTAAGGCGAGGTCGCTGCGGTGTAGCTTCCGCTTGCAATCTTGAATTGAAGTGTAGCAAAGGAGTCTGTCGATGCCTCGACGTCCGCAGGCTGCTTGTAGTAGTTCTCTACCCTTCCGCCATTGCTAACATTTGCAAACTGGAAGCCCGAATCGTTGCCCTTAGCCTGAACTTTCGAGAGCGTCGGCTTCTTTGCCTTGAGGTTGATCACCGCGTCAACATTTACGGAGCCGATCTTGCTTGTGTAGGTGTAGGTGTTTCCGCTTGTGGAGATAGTAGGATTGGCAACCAGACCCGAGCCTGAAATATTATCGACCTCGTAGCCGTCGGCAAGGGTGACGGTGATGGTGTAGGAAGTTCCGATCTGTCCGTGGTCTGGCGTAACAGTGAAGCTGTTGCCTGCGTTACTCAGGACTTCTCCGTTGCTGGACCAGTTGACCGAAACGGTGTAGTCCGCGGGAGTGAAGTTGGCGCAGATAGTTACCGCTCCGTTGGTCTTGATCGTAGTTGTAGCGGATGACGCGCCGCTGCCGTATGTAACAGTACCCGAGCCCGCGGTCTTTGTCCAGCCGTCAAAGTAATAACCGGGATTATTCGACGCAGTAATCTGAACGGGAGTGACGTTACCGACCTGGATGGTCGTCTGCGAGGAGGAGTTGTTAACCTTGCCTCGGGTGAAGTCGTTCGCTTTCAGCGTTACGGTGTACATCGTCTCACGGTAATCAATGTAGATCACCGCGTCGTCTACCGTCGCGTTAACGGTGATGGGGTCGGAAGATGTAAGAGAGCCTGACTTCAAGGTAACTCCCGAGGAAGGAAGCGTCCAATTAATAAAGTCATAATCCGTCTGTGAATCGGCGGCTTCCGTAGAAACAGCCGTCGTTATGCCCGCGCCCGAAATAGTTCCGAAAGTTGTCTGCGGGGCTATTTCGGTTGAGCCGGTGGAATTATAGTATCTTCTCTTGATTGTGATGCTGTGTGTTATCTCTGTCGGTGTATAAGTAACCGTACAGTTGGCGTCGGGCAGAGTAAAGGTCAAAGTAACCATGCTTCCGCTTACGGACGAGGTTATGTTCGAGGCACTGATTCCGCTGGCGGTAACTCCGCTGCCGCTTACAAATTTGTAGCCCGACTTGAGTGTATATTTAAGAGTAATTACCGAGCCTGTTTTGATCTGATCAGTGCCGCTGGTGAACGCTGTAGCCGAACCGCCGTCGTACACATATGTGCGCGGATTGGACGAAGCTGCCGAAGCTCCTGTTCCCGCGTTCACGGTAACAGTATGCAGATTCGGAGTCTGTCGGATAACGAAGTTCGAGGTCTCGACAGAGCTTGTCATCTTGCCTGTTGCAGCGTCAACCGAAGTGACTCTGAACTTATATGTGCCCGCGGGAAGATTGATGTTGTCGGGGGTGAAGTTCTTTTCGGCGAGAGCCGTGACAGTGCCTGTCTTCTGGTTGACCGCGGCGTAGCTCAGCGTGCGGCTGTCCTGACCGGCGGTCTTTCCGCGGTAGTTGGTTTCCGTCACGTTGATCTCGATCGCCTGGTCGCCGTCTACAGGGGATGTCCTTGACACAGTGGCGGCGGTGACTGCCTGGCGTGACAGGTAGCCGCTGTGGTTCTGATCTGTGCCGTCGGAATAAGTATAGTAGCAGTAGCCGTTGCCGCTCTGTAGCTTTCCGCAGTATCCGTTATCTGCGTCTGTACCCGTCATTGAGCTGTTAAAGACGTTGACATTTGTGTTAAGCTTTGTAGAAGGAACGCGATAGATACCTATATAATATGTGTTACAGCCGTTTCCGCCTATCTCAGCTCCGCTTGAGCCGGATTGGTACAGAGTCAAGGGTGTGTCGTCGGTGTCTGCGATCCAGTCGTGCGCCGCTACAACATCACCGTCTACGTTAACAACAGGAGCAGAATCCCAGTCTGACTGTAATGCCGCGTAGAAATAGACGTACTCGGAGTAGTTAGCGGTAACCGTACCGCCCGAGCCTGTAGCCTTGACCTTGATCGTGGAATCAGACCAGCTGTAACCCGAGGCAAGCGAAACATTGCCCGTGTGCGACCATCCGGTGAACGCGTACTCGTCGGAGTCGAGATCCGCGGCTGTGATTGTGGGGTTGATTGTATTGCCCGCGTTTACAGTAGTCGTAGTATGATCTATACCGTTAGTAACACTGACCGAATACAGAGTTTCCTGTGTAAACGAAGGTGTAATAGTAGCAGGTCCGTAAGCTGTGAACATTGTGGACGCCGAACTTGCGTCATCAAATTCAATGTTTGCCGCAGGAGAAGCCGTCCAGTTCGCAAATACATAGTTTGTGCCGGAAGTAGGTGTAGCAACTATACTTCTTCTGTCGCCTATATTTAATCCCGTGTAAGATCCGCTCGACGGAGTTGTGAGAGTACCTCCGGTAAGACCTGATTTTGTAACAGTTACCGTAAAGTTTGACGGTTTAAAGTGCGCTACAAGCGAAACAGCGGCAGTCGAACCTGTGGGGTTTATAGTGTCTGAATCGG
>JAHLBL010000107.1 GCA_020625635.1 bacterium | reverse complement strand
CTAGCAAGGCGTGCGCCGCGAATTGTGCGGTGTTGCCTTAACAGCAGCCTCTGAAATTCTTCGGTAAGGACGGTATGATTGTCGGAAAACACTGATACCGATACTTTATAAATTGCGATCTCACCTTTGTTCCCAGGTGAGACCGCTTTTGTTATTGATATACTCCGTTGGATTAAACAACTTTTATTACAACCGTCTTTGTTATTTTTGCGGACTTGTAGTTGGAATTGCCCTTTGCGGTCACTCTTACCTTGACCTTATAGGTCGCCTTTTTCAAGCCCTTGTTAACAGTGAATTTACCTGTCTTTGCGTTTACGGTGATCTTCTTGATGCCTGAGAGCTTTGTGTAGGTGAGCTTGCCCTGATTCTTTTTAACAGTCAGAGGGCTGACAACCGCCTTCGCCTTTTTGAGAGCCGTATATTTTACTTTCTTTGACGCTGCCTTTACGGTAACGGGATTTGCGGCTTTTTTGATCGTAAAGGTCTTTGTTATCGAGCCTGTAAAATCGCCCTTGCCCGTGATCACAACAGTCGCCTTGCCTGCGTTTTTATTGTTCTTGTACGTTACGTTAAAGTCGCTTTCGGTAAGACCGTCAACGCTGACCTCGGGCTTGACAGCCTTGCCCGTATAGGTGAAGCTTTCCTTGCTGAGCTTGGCGGAAAGAGTGCTGATGTCCTTCTTCTCCTTCTCGTAAGTAAGACCGAAGCCTCTCTGATAGAGCACCTTGTCGGAAAAGCCCGTCTCAACGTCAAACTCGGGAATATTGATCGGAAGCTTTGCCGTGGGCGCGTCTTCCGCGCTGAACATCATATACAGAGCTGCGGGCATATTCGCGCCGTACTTAAGCATTTCCTTGGTTTTGTCGCCGGGATCCTCGGGCATGGACTCGGGGTTATAGGCGAGCATAATTGCGTCCGCCTGCTGATAGCGCGCAACGTCATAGGGAAGGTTTACTGACATTACGATAAACCTGCCGCCCTTTGAGTGGATTTCATCCGCGACCGTATCCGCTAATTTTGCGGTATCGCCCTTCAGACCTCCCACGCCGTAATTTTCGGACATAAAGACTATCGTATCCGCGCCCTCGAGCTTCGGTATGATCTCGTCCGCGGTTTTCTTGTAGTAGGAAAGCGCCTCGAACTCAACTCCCTCGGGGAATTTACCGTCAGCCTTCAGCTTTCTTACGGCGTACTCCATCGGTATTGTTTCATCGTCGTAGGGAGTGATAACCACAACCTTCCTGTTAGCGGAGGTAAGAGGAAGTGTCTTGTCGTCGTTCTTGACGAGGGTGATGCACTTCTCGGCGAGCTGCCACTCCTTTTCGTGGTTCTCCTTGGTACCTACGTGATTGATCGCGTACTCAACGCGTCCCTCGATATCCGTGCCGTCGTATGCACTGAGCATACCTCTTGACTCCTTCAGTTCAAGGATCCTGAGTACAGCGGCATTGACGCAATCCGCGGAGATATCGCCGTTGTCGACTTTTTCCGCAAGCGTAGAGATATAGCTGTCCATAGAAGTGAGGTCTTCCTTTGAAGACGTATCTACGGGGATGAGCAGGATGTCAACGCCCGCTTCGATAGCAAGCTTTGCGGCGTCGATCTTGCCGAAATGATCTGATATGGCTTTCATATCCATAGCGTCGGTAACGACAACTCCCTTGTAGCCCATATCGCCTCTGAGGATATCGGTGATAATAGTCTTTGAGAGCGTTGCAGGGAGGTAAATCTCCTCGCCTGTCAGCTTGGATTTATATGTGGTCTTCTCAATCTGCGGATACTGGATATGGGCGGTCATTATCATCTGTGTGCCCGCGTCGATACAAGCCTTGAAGGGTACCAGCTCGTTTTTCTTGAGATCTTCATAGCTCTTGTTGATGAGCGGAAGACCTGTGTGGCTGTCTGTGTCGGTATCGCCGTGACCGGGGAAGTGCTTGAGCGTCGAGATAACGCCTGTCTCGTTTAAAGCCTGCACAAAGGCTGAGCCGTGCTTCGCGACCATCTGCGGATCGTCGGAGAACGAGCGGATGCCTATGATCGGGTTCGAGGGATTGCTGTTGACGTCAACATCGGGAGCGAAATCCGCGTTGATTCCGAGCGCCGTAAGCTCGTTGCCGATAATAGTAGCCGATTCCTTGGTGACGGTCAGGTCGTCGGCGGCTCCGAGAGCCATATTACCGGGAGTGATCGTGCCCTGCTTCAAGCGTGTGATGCTGCCGCCCTCCTGGTCGATCGAGATAATAAGCTGCGGACGACCCGCGACCTCGGCGTTTGCCTTCTGCATAGCGTCCGAAAGCCTTGTCGCGGCGGAGTTCTCGACAGTGTTTTGCGCAAAGAAGATAACGCCCGCGTAAGGGTGCTTTTTGATTGAAGCGGCTACGTCGTCGTTGATCTCGGTAAGACCGCTCTTGTTGCCCTCAGCGTCGGTCCAGTAACGGAACTGGGGCATTAACATCTGGCTGATTTTGTCCTCGGTAGACATCGATGACAGAATCTCCTTTGCCTTGCTGCTTTCTGCGGCGCACACGGGCACAACGGTGATAACCGCCGCAAACAAAACAAGAGAAATAAGAATTGATAAAGCTTTTTTCATATTACCATAGCCTTTCTGCCCGCATAGTTATTAAAGCTTTTACAACCTTACTGTGGGCAGATAAGGCGTAAACAGAGATTAAGTTATCGCTCAGTTGCTTTATTGTCTCTTTGCTTTTTATTCGCCTTTGAGGGTGTTGAACAGCATTCTTCGGCTGCCGCCTCTCTCGTCGGTAGCTCCGCTGCGTGCCATAGCGACTAAAATCACAAACAGCAGATCAAGATTTTTCTCCTTTGTGCGGACGCGGTAAAAGCCCTGTACAGGCATTTTGCCCGCAATCTTGTGCTCTGCTTCATCTTCCTCGTGTACATACCGGCTTGTGCTCTCTGCAAACGCGAGCTCGCTTCCGTTCAGGCAAATCGTATATGACGGCATAATACCGTTTATGCGTGAGTTGATGGTAACGCCGAGCTTCCTGAGCTGTTTCCATACGTCCTTACCGTCAAAGGTAAAGGTGTAGTTGTTGTCCAGAATCAGGGAATTCCAATCCGATTCTTCGGCGTGACCGATAAGGTGAGGCGTTGTTTTGTTGTTCTCGTGGTCGATGAAGTCAAACTTAAAGGCGCTCATCAGGGAGAACTTCGTCATCTTCGCCTCATAAATCACCTTGCGGTTTTTATCCTCAAGGTGATGACCGACTTTTGCGGTTCTTAAATCCGTCAGGAAATAGAGAGCGCGTTCCTCTCCTTTGACGGAGGGAGCAAAGGTGAGATCGCCGTTAATTTCCTTGAGCTTTTTGACGGATACCTTTTTCTTGACCGTCAGCAGGATTATAGCGAGGAGCATAACCGCGCCGATAATCATAAAAACGATTCCGAGCGAGAAGCCCGAGGTCATCTTCTCGGGATTTTTCGGGTCATACTTGATAGCGACTTCGCCGCCGACCTTGTAAGACGGGTCGTAGGAATCAAGCTTGGTTGTATATTCCTTGCCGTCAACCGTGTACTTTGCTGTTACGATATACTGCACGTCGTTCGCTGTATCGGGGTCGGGGATATAGTCGGGATCCTCCTCGATGGATACGATGGTGGCTGTACCGTCAACGAAACCCGATGACTGGAAAAATGTAGAATAAATGCCGAATCCGAGAGCAATAACCGCGAGAATCTCCGCTATAATCTTTACTCCTGGTCCTTTTACTGAAATCATGTTTTAACCTCTTTCTTATTATTTTCAATCGGGTATCCCGACTGTTAATAACCGTCAATCGCGGCTTCGGTTGTGCTTGACCACGAGTAATTGCTCATATATTCTCCGTGATAGCTGTTTTTCGCCTCGGTATCGCCTTCGTAGAAGCGGTAGAGATCACAGTCAAATTTTTCCGGGACAACGCGCATTTTGCCCTTGTCCAGCTCTAAAATATCTTCTATTCCGTATTTTACGAGGGTTTGCCGCAGGCTCCTCAGTATTACGTCAAACTGCTTCTGCATTGAGCGGTCATATTCTCTGTCCTCGTACAAAGCGGAAAACGCGTTTGCTCTTGTGACGCTTCTGCCGTTTCTGTCTACAAGATAGGCGAGCAGCTCCTTGCTCCTTTCACGGGCAAATTTTACGGCTTCGCCGTTTACAAAAACGTCGAAATACCCGAAGGTTCGTATTTCGATATTTTTACGCGGAGCGTTGTACTTGATATTCAGCGTCCCGTACGCGTATTCAATTTCTTTGGCTAAGCTTTTTGGATTAACGGGCTTCAGAAGATAACCCGAAGCGTGAAGCTTAAAGGCGTCAACCGCGTGTTCCGAGTAGCCCGTAAGAAAAATTATCGCTGTGTTTTCGTTAAGCTCCTTGATTTTTCTTGCGAGCTCGAGCCCGTTCATATCGGGTATATTGATGTCGAGCAGGGCAATATCGGCGTGATTGCTTCCCAGCCATTCAAGTGTGTCCCTTGCTTTTGTAAAGCCGACGACCTCGGGCTTTTCGGGCAGTTCTCTGCACAGGGACATTGTCAGTTCAAGTACCAGCTTTTCATCATCTACGCAGATTATTTTCATATTTCCTCCAAAAATATTTATAAGCATATTATATCACAGTCAGTCCAACAAATGTCCAGCATATTGTCGGTTATTTTGGGATAATTATTGAGATTTTTGTTCCGATACCTTCCTTGCTGTCAATCAAAAGCTTACCGCCGCACATTTTTCTGAGACGTTCCTCTACGTTTCGGATCCCGATGTGCTCTCCTTCGGACTGCTTGATAATATTTGTGTCAAAGCCCTTGCCGTTGTCCTCTATAATGATTTCGTGAGAATTCTCTTTCTGATTTATGCTCACGGTGACAACGCCCTCTTCTCTGATTCGGATACCGTGCTTGATAGCGTTTTCGACTATTGGCTGGATCGTCAGCGCGGGGATATTGAAATTCGTGTCGTTGACGTCGTAAATCACCTTGATGTTGTCAAAGCGGAGCTCCTCAATTTCGGTGTAGATTTTTGTGTGCTCGAGCTCCTTTTCGACGGGAATCAGATTGGGCTGACTGAGTGAAGCAATATTCTGCCTCAGATATGTTCCGAATTTCTCGGTCGTCTCGAACGCCTTTTCGGGATTGATTCTGCACAAAGCCTGAATGGTGGAGAGGGTATTGTACAGAAAATGCGGCTGTATCTGAGTCATCATTATCTGTATTCGCTGTTCGGCAAGAAGCGCGCGCTCGTGCTCTCTTGCGAATTGCAGGTGCAGCCAGATGTAATAGAACAGACTGCAGCTGACTGTAGCCATCGTGAGATATGAGGTCATATGCAATGCGGGATTTAATTTCTGTTCGGCTATGAGCGAGCCGATGATTAGAACTATGTTGAATATCGGAATAAGGCTTTCCCTTTTTGGAACTCTGCGGATCTCTTTATATGTAAGATAAGCTAAATAAACGAGCATTATGCCGCTGACGTAATAGCAGGTATATGATAGCGGACCTCTGTTGAAGCGACCGTTCTCGATGTAAAACGCTGTTTTTGAGAACAGCGCGGTAAGATAAACAGCCGCGTTGATTCCCGCAATGATCCAAAAAAAGGTATAGTTTCTTTCTTTGTTGAGAATGTAAAAGAACAGCAGAACGATTATCGGACGTATGGTGTAGCCGTAAATCACGACAATTGTGCGCGGAAAGTCCAGCGTTGCGGGGTAGCTCGTAACATAATCGAGACAGTTCTGTGCGATAAGACTGAGAACAAGCGCGGAAATAATAATCATTGTCACGCGCTGATGCTTCGCTATGTAAGGGTCAACCAGCACCGCGAAAAGCAGGATCGCGCATTGCAGGACAAGAGGGATAATAACTGCAAAATCAGTCCATGTGAACGTCATAAAACCACCTTCTTTAATAAAATTTTATATCAACAAAGAGAACAAAGTCAAGAATTTATTATTTTTTTATAATTATTTTTAAATAATCATTCTGTGAAAGGAGATTTCTTATGTCAGACGAAAAAAAGTTTCCTGAAGAAGAACTCGAAAACCTCGAAATAAGTCTGGACGACATTGACAACGTATCAGGCGGTCAGGG
>JAHLBL010000106.1 GCA_020625635.1 bacterium | reverse complement strand
GCGAGCATAGCGTCCTTATCAACAAAAGGTTCGCCGCAATCCTCGCAGTAGAAAATCGGAATCGGAACGCCCCATTTACGCTGACGTGAAATGCACCAGTCTTTACGATCGCGAACCATGGATGTTATTCTGTCTTTACCCCACGCGGGAATCCACTCAACGGTATTGATAGCGTTAACCGCCTCGTCCTTGAAGTCGTCAACTGAGCAGAACCACTGGTCTGTTGCTCTGAAAAGGATGGGAGATTTACATCTCCAGCAGTGAGGATACTGGTGGATGATCTTCTTCAACGCAAAGAGTGAGCCTGTTTCATCAAGATGAACAGCAATCTTCTTGTTTGCTTCCTCGGTTGTGAGACCGCTGAACTGTCCTGCTTCGTCGGTGAGAACACCGTCGCCGTTAACGGGACAGATTACGGGGATCTCGGGATAATTGCGACAGACATTGTAGTCGTCAACACCGTGACCGGGGGCTGTGTGTACGCAGCCGGTACCGCTTTCAAGAGTAACGTGGTCGCCGACAATGATAACGGACTCTCTGTCAAGGAACGGGTGAGCTGTCTTCATATACTCAAGCTCGCTTCCCTTGATAGTGCCGATAACCTCATAATCGGTTATCTCGGCTGCATCCATAGCGGTTTTATATAAATCGGTAGCCATAATGTAATATTCGTCGCCCGATTTAATTATTGAGTACTCAAATCTGGGGCCTACACAAATAGCTACGTTTGCGGGTAATGTCCAGGTAGTTGTTGTCCAGATTACGAAATTCACCTTTGAGGGTTCAATACCCATAGCGGCAAATTTACCCATATCATCCGTAACTTTGAACTTTACATAAATCGAATGGCAGGGATCCTCGGCATACTCGATTTCTGCTTCTGCAAGAGCGGTTTTACACTCGGGGCACCAGTAAACAGGCTTAAGTCCGCGATAGATATAACCCTTGTCAGCCATCTGAGCAAAGACTTTGATCTGCTCAGCCTCGAACTCGTGTTTAAGAGTAATATAGGGATTATCCCACTCGCCTATTACACCGAGTCTCTTGAACTGATTGCGCTGGTCGTTGATATAGCCTCCGACAAAATCCTCGCACATTTTACGCAGCTCAACAACGGAGATATCAGCGGAACTGCCGATACCTGCTTTCTGACGTGCTTTAAGCTCTGTGGGAAGACCGTGAGTGTCCCAACCGGGAACGAAAGGAGACTTATAGCCTGCCATATTCTTGTGACGGACGATAATATCTTTAAGAATTTTGTTCAGAGCATGTCCGAGGTGAATATCGCCGTTTGCATACGGAGGACCGTCGTGCAATATATAGAGCGGCTTTCCTTCGTTGTGCTCCATAAGTTTGTCGTATAATTTATTGTCTTCCCATTTTTTCAGAGTAACAGGCTCACTCTTGGGTAAGCCTGCTCGCATAGGAAAGTCTGTTTTGGGAAGATTCAAGGTTGAATTGTAATCCTGAGACATTTTGATCTACTCTCCAATAAAATTATCAATTATTCAGCTTCTACGTCGTAGTTTTCGCCGAATTTAAGGTCGGAATACTTGCTGTCATCCGAAACGTATTCCATATCGGTTTTTGATGTATAGCTTACGGGTTCAAAGGTATCCGTGGCAGGAGCGGCAGGCTGTTCTTCCTTAACGGGTGCAATATCCTCGAACTGAGCTACCGGCTCCTCAACGGGAGTTGTGGGATACTTCTTGTTAAGCTCTTCTTCTTTTCTCGCGAGAACCGCGTCTGTAGGAAGATCATCGATGGTTTTGAGGTGCTTGTTGTACAAAGCCTCAAGCTCCTTTTTGAGCTCTACTGAATCGCTCTGAAGCTTAAGATAAACCTCTTTCTGCTTAGCGGTAACAGCATTTGACTCCTTAAGCATAGCTTTAGCCTGAGCCTCCGCGTCAGAAACAATCTGAGCTGCCTTCGCCTTAGCTTCTCTGATAGAAGCGTCTGCAACTCTCTGTGATGAAAGAAGCGCGTTTCGTACAGTTTCCTCGTCGGCTCTGTACTGCTCAACACGTGTAGCGAGGATGTCCATCTTTCTGATCAAGTCGGACTTCTCCTTTTTCATCTGCTCAAATGTTACGATAACCTCATCGATAAACGCGTCAACGTCTTCGCCTTTATAGCCTCTGCCGCGTCTGAAAGATATTTCTTTGATTTCGTCAATTGTTAACATATTTTACACTCCTATCTGTAATGATCGATATTCAGTCTGATTCTACCCTTTTTTGTAGTGCCTGATTGTTGTCTTATTATATATTTGCCGCTGCCTCTGACGGAGAGGATATCATTCTCTTTCAAAAGCAAGCTGACATTTTTAACCTCTGCGTAATTAACAAAAACATTGCCTGACAGAATAAACGCAGCTGTTTTTTCGCGCGAAAGACCTTTGATCGCCGCGATTATAACATCAAGACGCATGGATGAAACAGTATAATTTACAGTTTCAATATTATCGGAATAATCAATTGAACATTCCTTTTCCGTGACAATAGTCACGCCTGCGCGTCCGATTTTTGAAATCTGCGACTTTACATAATCGGCGATTTCGCTCTTCAGGAAGCAAACAGCACAATCCTCACAAACAATAATATCACCAACATAATCCCTCTCAATACCAAGTCCCATAAGTGAACCGAGAAAATCTCTGTGAGTAAGATTATCGGATTTGCGAAATTTAAAATACACGGGAGTAACGGGATACTCCCAAGTATCAACATCATATTCACAGGCGCACATAACCGAGCGTTTTGCGCCCTCGAATCCGCCGTAAAAATGAATATTGCTCTCAGCGTATGAAAAATTCTGCTTTATTATGTATTGTTCTCTCTCGTTAAGAAATCCGAGGAAAGTCGGCTGATGTCTTAATTCACTGAGGTTTAAAGCATCCTGTGCTCTGGATAACAGAAGCTTGTCTTCTTTATCAGAAGTAAACGCCACTGTTCTCAAGCTCGTCGAGAAGATCGTCGCCTGTGAGATCTACGTTGTTGGGAATAATTATAAATGTGCTGGAAGCAACGCGCTTAATCTTTCCGCGGTTAGCGTACGCAACACCGCTGAGGAAGTCGATGATTCTTCTGGAAATATCCTTTTTTGTCTCCTCAAGATTGAGAACTACAGTGTGAGTCTTAATAAGCTCGTCCGCAATAGCTCTTGTCTCTTCGCCGAATGACTCGGGTCTGAAGATAGCTACCTTGAGTTTCGCAGTAGCGCTGATGTTTACAACCTTGTTGCGCTTTGAGGACGAAGACTGGCTGTAAGAGGAGGAAACATCCTCATATTCCTCTTCTTCATTCTCGGCATATCCGTATTCATCATAGCCGTTATCGTACTCTTCGTCGGGAGCGTCCCACATACGCTTGAACTTATCAACAAAATTTGCCATATTAATCCATTACCTTTCCGCTCACAAAATCTTTTATTACACTGCATCTATGTGAGCAATAGAATGCAGAAAACCGCGCTTGTGCGCATTATCAAGCGTGATATCACGCATTAGTTCCGTAATTTCTCGCGCCGAACAGCGACGAACCTACTCTTACCATATTGGCTCCTTCAAGAATAGCTTCGTAATAATCGGCAGACATTCCCATTGAAAGAATATCCATAGATATATTATCTATTTTTTTATCCTTAATGTCAATAAATATCTTGTTCATTTTACTGAAAAATTTAGAAATTTTTTGTTTACTATCACAAATGGGCGGAATTGCCATCAATCCCTTGACTTTTATATTCTCAAAATCCTTGATTTCATCGAGTAATTCGAGAAGTCCTTCGGGCATAACTCCGCTTTTATTTTCCTCCATACCGATGTTTACTTCAATAAGGATATCGGTATTCACGTTGTTTTTTACTGACTGTCGTGAAACTTCCTTAGCAAGCTTAACCGAGTCTACAGACTGGATAAGGTCAACTTTTCCGACGATCTGACGCACTTTATTGGACTGAAGATGACCGATAAACTGAAGAGAAGCGTCATTAAGGTTATAGCCTTCGTATTTTGAGAGAAGCTCCTGAACCTTATTTTCTCCGATATATCTCAGTCCGAGAGAAATAGCATAATTGATAACTTCAACGTCAACTGTCTTTGTAGCGGCAAGAAAAGTGATATCCTCTCTGCTCTTCCCCGCTTTAGCGGCAGCCTCTGAAATGCGTTCTTCAATTAAATTATAGTTATACTCAACATCACGAAATAACTTTTCCGTCATATAAATTATCTCCTTTTATTACAACCTGGTCGTAAAGTTCAACAGTTTCGCCGTTGAACAACGTGCCCTCTGCGGGTTCCGCGTCACACAGCACATAATCGGGAGCGGAGTAAATAATGGAAATCTCCTTAAATATGAGCTCCGAGCCGTGAAGCACGTATACACCCTGAACGTGTTTTGTCTTAGTTTCGCGGGTTCCGTCCTTATGTTTGATGCGTTTTTCGACGACGCCCTCATGAACCGCGCGTTTTGAAACCTTCAATCCGCTGTATGAGATTGCGGTGATTTCAACATCCTCGTTTCTTGCGCCCGCGATATAATTGTTCATATAATCACAGCTCAATATCAATACGCCGTTTTTCCCTGGGTCATCCTGATTAATAGAATAAATCGTGGTCGGAATGCTGACATTGGTAACGGACGGCATATTGACATAGATTTTCTCGCCGAGGCTCTGAATCTTAGAAAGACTGATAACGTCGTCGGGAGTGATTTCGCATGCAATATACCACACGGGATTCGCTACAACACGTCCGATGATGTTTTTCGAAACCTTTTGCGGTTTAGCTTTCGCGAGCTTTTTTACAGTGATTCTTTTAGGCGAATTGTAATCAAATGAATTTTCATATCCGTCGGTATAAGAAATAAAATAACCGGCGGTATCCGAGGACAGCGAGCCGATAACATCCGAGCTCTCTGCTTCAAGCTTGCTTTTTTGCTTTTTCAGCTCGGATATTTTTGATGAAAAGTCCTTTACATCCCCCGTTATAAGCTGACGCTCACATACCGTCATCAAAAGATTATCGGAGCGGGATTTGGCTTTCATTAGGTTGCCGTTTGTGACGTCACTCATTATTGAGAAGAGATTGTTCCCGATCTGGCTGTCTACCGTCTCCAGACTTATACTGTTTTTGTAGTAAGACTCGCTGAGAGTTTTCAGTCTGTCAATACGGCTGTCAAGCTTTTTAATCTTCTGGTGAGTTAAAGCATCCTTTTCGTTGCTGTAAATATCGGCGATATTCTGTCCTACGCTTATCTTGTCGCCGTCGCTGACATTATACGATAGAACGCCCTTTTGGTCATTTGAAAGGTAGGACTCGTCCCTTATGATATAACCTCGTGAATATATTACATCGGAAACGGTTGTGTAAACCGCTTCTTCGGTTTCAACACTGTTGCCGAACTTTGCGCCCATAAAAAGATAAACGAGATACGAGATTACAAGTAACGCCAGCAGTGCTATTATAATTCTTTTAAATAATAATTTATCCATTCAAAAAACCTCTGTCGCAGATTAACTTTTTAGCGTATTGCGCAATATCAGCGTCGGTATTACATTCATCAATATTTATCCAAATGATATTCTCGTTGCGCTTAAACCACGTAAGCTGGCGCTTGGCGTAACGTCTGGTCTCCATTTTAATACGTTCAACGCAGGCTTCAAGCTCCTCTGTTCCGTTAAAATATGGGATAAGCTGCTTGTAGCCGATAGCTTTGGATGACGTGTCGCTGAGACTTGAGGATAAAACTTCCCTTGCCTCCTCGACCAAGCCCTGTTCAATCATTCGGTCTACTCTTTTATTTATTCTGTCATAAAGATACTGTCTGTCACTTGCAGTCAGACCGATAATAATATGCTCGTATTTGGAATTTATCAGTCTGCTTTTTTCGTTCTGCTCACTGATGGTGATTCCCGTGACCATATAAAACTCAATCGCTCTTATGATCCTTTTAAGATTCTTTTGCTCCTCGAGCTTCTCGGCGGAAGTCGGATCAAAGGACGCGAGCTTCTCCAGCATAAAATCGATGCCTTTTTCCTCAGCCATAAGCTCTAAGTCTTTGCGGATAACGTCATTGCTGCTGTTGTCTATAAAGTCGATGCCATTCAGGAAAGAATCAACATACAACCCCGTGCCTCCGCATAA
>JAHLBL010000105.1 GCA_020625635.1 bacterium | reverse complement strand
GGAGAAAACTCCTGATGCTTTACGATAAGCTGAAAAAATACAACCGTATACCGTTTCATATGCCCGGTCATAAGCGAAACACCAAGCTGCTCGGTAACAAACTGCCGTATGATTTGGATATTACCGAGGTTGAAGGCTTCGACAATCTTCAATCTCCCGATGGGATATTAAAAGAAATTGAGGATAAAGCAAAAAAAATCTACAAATCCGACCATTCTTTTATTCTTGTTAACGGCTCTACAGTAGGTATTCTTGCGGGAATTTTAACGGCTGTCAAGCGCGGAGATACCGTGCTTATGGCGAGAAATTGTCATAAGTCAGTGTATAACGGAGTCGAGCTCGCCGGGGCGAACGCCGAGTATATTGTTCCTGAAATTGATAAATACGGCATATTTAAAGCAATCAATGTCAAGAAGCTTGAAGAAAAAATACTAAGTGTTAAGCCTAAGCTGATAGTTATTACTTCTCCGACATATGAAGGAGTTATATCGGAAAACTGTGATATTTGCGAGCTTGCTCATAAGTACGGAATTCCCGTCTTGCTTGACGCTGCTCACGGAGCGGACCTTACTGAGCTTGCCCAATTCGCTGATATTACTGTAATGAGCTTGCACAAAACGCTTCCCGCTCTCACTCAATGCGCGCTTGCTCATGTAAGCGGCACGCTTATAAGCGCGGAAGAATACAGAATCAAGCTTTCAATGATCCAAACCTCCAGCCCGTCATATATTCTGATGTGTTCGATTGACGAGTGCCTCAGCTATAAACCGAACAATTTGAAGCTATTAAATGAACGTGATAAGCTTATAAAAAAATGTGATGTTCTGAATCGCCTTAAAATTCTCGACTACGGCGATATTTATAAGCTGGTCATTTTTACGGGTTACAGCAATATCAGCGGTGTTGAACTTGCGAATAAACTGAGATCAGATTACAACATAGAGGTTGAAATGGCATGCAGGTACTATATTGTCTTGGTGCTTTCCTCTTGTGACGATTATTCAAACTATAATAAGCTTGCAAAAGCTCTGATTCGGATTGACTCAGCTTTGATTGAAGCCAAGTGTTCTCCGATTAAGCTGCCAGATCTGCCCGAAAAGGCAAGTGAACTGTCGACAAGCTATGAGTACGCTGTGCTCGACAGTTCGTTAAACAGAGTCAGCGCTGAGTATGTGTGGGCTTATCCGCCGGGAATCCCGCTGATAGTTCCCGGAGAGATTATCACCAAGGAACTCATCGCCTATATAAAAGATAACCTTTCAAGCGGGGTTAATATCCAGAGTACACGCGGCAAATTGCCCGAAAAAATATATTGTCAATCTTGATACTTTCATTGACAACAGACATTATATATGATAAAATTTTAATATACTTAATAGGAGGTTTTTCAATATGAAAAGAATTCAGACTATTGAAACTCGTGATTTAAAGAAAAGCACACAGTCAGGCGGCTGCGGCGAGTGCCAGACATCCTGCCAGTCCGCATGCAAAACATCCTGCGGCGTTGCTAATCAGCAGTGCGAAAAGTGCTTAAAAGCAGAGTAATAAGTTTTTAGGATTTCTGCCGTTTTTCGCTTGAGCGATTAACGGCTTTTCCTATATTCAGGGGTAATTTTATGGTTCATCAGTTTAAACTTAACGGATATAATATAGTTCTTGATGTTTTCAGCGGCGCTGTTCACGCTGTTGACGATGTCGCTTACGATATTATCGGAATGTATGAAAATAACGATAAGCAAACTATCATCAATACAATAAAAGAGAAATATCCCGACGTTACCGAAGAGGATATTTGCGAATGTATTGACGATGTGGAGTCGCTGAAGCAGGACGGAAAGCTATTCACAGAAGATGAGTACGCCGACCTTGCGTTCGACTTCAAAAAGAAGAACACTGTAATTAAGGCTCTGTGCCTTCATATTGCGCACACCTGTAATCTCAACTGTGAATATTGCTTTGCGAGTCAGGGCAAGTATCACGGCGAAAGAGCGCTCATGAGCCTTGAGGTCGGCAAAAGAGCCATTGATTTTCTTATCGAGAACAGCGGTACAAGAAGAAATCTTGAGGTCGACTTCTTTGGCGGTGAGCCCTTGATGAATTTTGAGGTCGTAAAGCAGATTGTAGAGTACGCCCGTTCTGTTGAAAAGGAGCATAACAAAAATTTCCGCTTCACTCTCACTACCAACGGAATGCTCGTTGATGATGATGTTATTGATTTTGCCAATAAAGAGTGTCATAATGTCGTACTCAGTCTCGACGGAAGGAAAGAAATACACGACAACCTGAGAAAAACTGTAAACGGTAAGGGCAGTTATGATATTATTGTACCTAAGTTTCAGCATTTTGTTCAACGCAGAGGCAATAAGGGTTACTATGTCCGCGGTACATTCACACATAACAATGTTGATTTTACTAACGATATTTTCCATATGGCTGACCTCGGTTTTACAGAGCTGTCTATGGAGCCTGTAGTTTGTTCGCCCGATGATCCGTACGCGCTTACTTATGACGACTTACCCAAGCTTTATGAGCAGTACGAGATCCTTGCCAAGGATATGCTCAGGCGTGAGAAAGAGGGCAGACCGATAACATTTTACCACTATATGATTGATTTAACTGGCGGACCCTGTATTTACAAAAGAATCTCGGGCTGTGGCTCGGGAACGGAGTATTTTGCCGTAACTCCGTGGGGCGATTTATATCCCTGTCATCAGTTCGTAGGTGACGAGAAATATCTTATGGGTAATATCTGGGACGGTATAAAGAATAAAGAAAAGCAGGATGAATTCAAGCTTTGCAACGCCTACGCGAGACCTGAGTGTAAGGATTGCTGGGCGAAGCTGTTCTGCAGCGGCGGCTGTGCCGCGAACGCTTACCACGCGACAGGTTCAATAACAGGCGTCTACGAATATGGCTGTAAGCTATTTAAAAAGCGTATGGAATGCGCTATTATGATGCAGGTAGCTAAATCTTTAAAATAAGGACGTGCAAATAAACACTTTCCGAATCATAGTATTTATCATAAATCTGTACGGAGAGTGTTTATTTTGTTTGAGTTTTTTGGTTTTTTAGGAAAATATATCTGCTTTTTCTTTCTTCATATTTGCAGCAACGGTTCATTCCCGAAGCCGTTGTCCGCGAAGGAAGAACGCGAGTATCTGCTAAAGTCGGCACAGGGAGATATCAACGCGCGCAATAAGCTTGTCGAGCACAATCTCAGGCTTGTGGCGCATATTATAAAAAAGTATTATTCAACTCAGAACGACCAGGATGATTTAGTTTCTATCGGCACCATCGGTTTGATAAAAGCTATCAATACATTCGATATCAATAAAAATATCAAGCTGTCCAGTTATGCTTCCAGATGTATTGAAAATGAGATTTTGATGCATTTCCGCAACATCAGAAAAACCTCGCAGGATATCTCGCTTAACGAAACTATCGATACGGACAAGGACGGCAATCCGCTCAGCTTGCTCGATATCCTGTCCACGGATGATAATATCCTTGATAACCTCAATGATAAACTGAACATAAGTAAATTAAAGGAATATATTGATTCCGAGTTAAATGCGCGCGAAAAGACTGTGATAGTTCTGCGTTACGGTCTTGACGGCAGCAAGCCGCTTGCTCAGCGTGAGGTTGCTGATATGCTCGGTATCAGCCGTTCTTATATCAGCAGAATTGAGACAAAAGCGCTTAAATCTTTGCGCAGAAAATATGAAAGAAGTAATAATCTTAAATGATAAGAAGCGTTAAATTCAATGACAATACAATTGAATATGAGCTGCAGCGAAAACGCGTGAAGAATATAAATCTTCGGGTAAAATCAGACGGTTCAGTTGTAGTTTCCGCGAATAACCGCGTTTCCGCTCAATATATTGATTCCTTTGTTGAAAGCAAGGGGGAGTTTATTCTTAAAGCTCTCAACGGGTTTGACAGAGAAGCGGCGACGCCGCAATATTCTTCTGGAGAATTTAACGAATTGATTATTTCACTTTTTGAAAAGACTTATAATGATTTTGTACAGTTCAATATTGAACGGCCGAAATTGAAATTCAGGAAAATGAAATCGCGCTGGGGCAGCTGCAACTATGTTGATTGTGTTATAACACTCAGCACAAACCTGATTTATTGCAGTGAGGAACAGATATATTATGTGATTGTCCACGAGTTTTCACATCTGCTCGTGCATAACCACAGCAAGGACTTCTACGCGATAGTCGAGCAGTTTTGTCCCGATTATAAGCGCATAAGAAAAGAAATGAATAAAATAAAGTATTGACGGAGTTAATTATGAAACTTGTATCATGGAATGTTAATGGTTTCAGAGCCTGTCTGACAAAGGGCTTTGAGGATGTTTTTAATGAGATTAACGCTGATGTTTTTTGTATCCAAGAAACTAAAATGCAGCCCGAACAGGCTGATTTTTCTCCCGAGGGTTATAAAAAGTATTTTTTCAGTGCTATAAAGAAAGGCTACTCGGGTACTGCTGTTTATACAAAAGTTGAGCCGATCAGTGTTACTTACGGTGTGGACGGAAAGCACATGGACGAAGGCAGAGTGATTTGCTGTGAATTCGAGTCCTTCTATCTGCTGTGCTGTTATACTCCGAACGCGCAGAATGAGCTTAAACGTATAGATTACCGAATGGAGTTCGAGGATGATCTTAGAGCGTATATGACTAAGCTTAATGAAAATAAGCCTGTTATACTATGCGGCGACTTAAACGTAGCTCACACCGAAATTGACCTTAAGAATCCGAAGTCGAACAGAGGTAACGCAGGCTTCTCCGACGAAGAACGAGGCAAATTCACGGAACTGCTTTCGGCGGGATTTACAGATACATGGAGATATCAGCACCCTGATACGGAAGGAATATATTCCTGGTGGTCGTACAGGTTCAATGCGAGAAAAAACAACGCGGGTTGGCGTATTGACTATTTTGTAGTGTCGGATTCCTTGCGTGACAGCATAGTTTCCACCGATATTCTTACCGATATTTACGGCTCGGATCATTGTCCCGTGTCTCTTGAAATAGATATATGAAGATTTTTGTAGACGCGGACGCCTGTCCTGTTGTGAAAATCGTTGAAAAGGTTGCAAAGGAGTTTTCTGTTCCTGTGTGCCTTTTGTGCGATACCAACCACATACTTTCGAGCGATTACAGCGAGATATTTATTATCGGTGCGGGACGCGACGCCGTAGATTTGGCGTTGATAAATAAATGCTCCCGCGGTGACGTTGTTGTTACACAGGATTACGGAGTGGCTGCGCTAGCTCTGGGCAAAGGAGCTTTTTCCATCCATCAGAGCGGCAAGATTTTTACTGATGATAATATCGAAGGACTTCTGATGGACAGGCATCTCAGCTCGAAGCTCAGAAGAAGCAACAGAAAGCATCATATAAAAGGACCTAAGAAACGTACTGCCGATGATGATATCGAGTTTGAGAATTCATTCAGAAAGCTTTTGAAGGATAAAACAGAGTAATAATATAGATTAATTCTCATACATTTTATTGGTGAGAATATGAAAATAAAGCATCTGAATACTATTCTGTTAATTCTGTTTTTGACGGTATATATCATTCTTATTGTTGTGGCTTTTTCCAATATTGACGAAATAGCGCAGACTTCATCTGCTTTTAATCAATCAAAACCGACGGTTGTGATTGACGCGGGGCACGGTGGGGAGGACGGCGGAGCGGTCGACAACAATATAGTTGAAAAGGATATCAACCTGTCAATCGCGAAAAAGCTTGCGGAATTGCTTCGCGTCAATGGTTTTGATGTTATAGAAACAAGAACAGACGACATAATGATAAACACTGACGGCAATGCTCTTCGAGAGAAAAAGGTTTCGGATATGAAAAATCGTCTTGCTGTTTTCAATACGGAAAACAGTATAGTGATCAGTATACATCAGAACAAGTTCCCTCAGCGCAAATACCACGGAACGCAGGTGTTTTTCGGTATAAAAAACAGCGAGAGCAAAACTCTTGCTGAGAATGTACAGAGTAATATTGTTAAGCTGATTCAGCCCGACAACAAGCGGGAGTGCAAAATGGCAGACGGAGGTATATTCTTGCTGAAGAATTGTGTTAACCCTTCGATTATTGTTGAGTGCGGATTCATTTCTAATTAT
>JAHLBL010000104.1 GCA_020625635.1 bacterium | reverse complement strand
TTATAACTTGTCACTTTTAACTACCAATACAGCAATTTAATAAAGTGGAAGGCTCGTTTGATTTGAGTCCTTCCACTTTTAATTTATTTTACAGTTGCGTATACTTTTTTGCTGTCTACGGAATAGGTTTTACCTGAACCGCTGGTATTGAACGAACGGACTTTAAAATAATAGGTTTTACCCGATTTCAGATTTCTGCACACCTTGGTACACTTAGAAATTCCGTTGACAGTTCTCGTTACGGAGTTGGAAAAATACGGATTTGAGGCGCATTCAACCTCATAACCTTCACAGTTATCCGTTTTCGATTTCCAGTTGAGCTTAACCTGACCGTCGCCGAGATACTCAGCCGACACGCCCGTTACCTTTTTGTACTTGGTCGAGGCGGAGATTTTCTTGAACTCTCCGAACAATTCCTTATCGCCCTTCTTGTAAACAGCTCTGATTTTAAGCTTATAATTTGTGCCTTCCTCAAGCTCGTAGTCACAGTAGGAATTACTTTTCACGGTATCGATCTGACTGTAGGTACCGTCCGTCGGGTCATACTCAAAAATCTGATAATAAGATACATTGGGAATCTTGTTCCACTGTATGTTTATCTCATCATAAGTTGATGAGGTTTTAACGCCCTTTATGGGAGGAATAATCTCGAATAAAGCGGTTTTTGTTTCGATGTATTTCGAGTTCTTGTAGCGGATAATCTTAACCATACCCGTACCAACACTCTTATTTCTGAAATAAAACAGCTTATAATCCTTTCCTTTTTTCAGGAGATTGTCACCGTCATAAACAGAGAATGAGGGTTTTACGCCGCCTGCGTTGTATTTATATGTATCTTTCAGTCCCTCAATCCTGAGCTTGGAATCCTCATTGGCGTAATCATAGAATTCGTTATAACACACGTTACAGTCGTAAATACAGCTCTTGATCCTGACGTTGTCACATCCTGCAGCGTCACCTGAAAACTGCCACAAATCACAGGCAACTCCGTCATAAAGCGTTTTTACCATAGTCGTGTCGGGATAATACGGCCACTGAGCGCACCAAAGTTTAATATTATCCTTCCTGAGCGAATCGGGAATAAGATAATCACTGAAAAAACTTGACGAAGCGTAAACTGTGGGAATATATCCGCTGTTTTTTACGGTTTTGGAAAAAGTCCTTACGCTGTCGGTGAGATATGTCTTTGAGATCCTACCATAATAAACAGCGTTCGCCTGAACCTCGTCTTCTATATCGTAAGCCACCTGTATGGTGTCCGCGTCCTTGGTATAGTTACCGAGTGATTTAAGCGTGTTGACAACCCATTCACCGCATTTTTTGTTATCGGATTTTTTGTATACATAGGAGTAAACATATACGCCAAATTCGATTCCGTTTTCGACAGCGCCTTTAACATTCTGCTTGAACTTACTGTCAACAACGCCGCCGAATGTATGATATGTACCAATCCTTATGAAGGCGAATTCAACGCCGACTTTTCTGAGGTATGCCCAGTCGACATTGCCTTCCTCGCCATTCCACTGGGATACATCAACTCCGTAACGGTAGTTCGGATTCTTCCGGATAGCCTGAAATGACATTGCCGATACAGGAACTGACGACAATACAACAGTAAGAGCCAGAATAATCGGAACTATAAGTTTAATTATTCTTTTCATATCAATATACCTTTCCAATAAAATTCCTCTATATCCTACAACAAAAAACAAGAAAAATCAACCATAACAATTAAATTACCGATATTTAACAAAACAATTTGCATTTTTTACGGTTTTATTCTATACTATATTAGTGTGATACTGACTGAAAGGCGAGAATAAATATGTTCACTTTTACAATCGAGAATTCTGAATTTCTGAATGAGTTTTATATTCAGCTAAAAGAATATGTAAAAAAATCCTACGCATATACGGCAAAATTCCTTATACACCCTACTCTTATGGAGGATTACAAGGAGCAGGAGATGCTCACACTGATTCTGATAAACAAGAGCATTTACCAGAACATCTTCAATATGCTGGCACAGCTTGACAACAATATGGTATTTTCTTCACTGTCCTGTCTTGAAAACGCGCTGCATAATATGAGACTGTTTTATGTGCTAAAGGTGAACAAAAACAACCTCTATAAATATATGACAGATGAATACTTCGACTTAAAGAAATGCGAGGAAATCATCGACAAAAACACCGACATCAAGGACAGGAACGAGTTTTCCGTCATAGATTTTTATAATGAAATAAAAAAGACGAACAGGTTCGAGGATATAAAACAGATTCTCCCCCTGCAAATCCACGACGGCAACCTCTACCTTGGTCTTTCCAACGGTACCGAACTGAACGAAAAGCTTCAGGACAAGGTACGCGGATATATGATTTCCATGTACAGAGCGCTCAGCACTCATAATCAGATGTTCTTCAACGGCGGTATCGACAAGGAATTCGAGGAAGTCGAAGGCAGTATGTACCGCAAATTTATGGACTATGTAAAAATGTACGTATAATCAATGAACTGTTTTGCCGCTCTGCATAGCCTCATGCTCAGCGGCGATTTCTTTACACAGCTCCGCAGCGGTATATTTAAGATTGCTCTCGGTCATAATCGCTTTAAGCGCAATCGCGGCTTTCTTTCGGCGGAGTTCAGATAAAAAGCGATTGAGCTCAGTCTGAGTAAAGCCAGCGAGATAGAGCATTTCCTCGGAGAAGCTCTCCCCCGTCTTTGTTCTGTCGTCTGAAAATCCTACGATCGACTCCATTTTCATCGAGAACATTTCACTGCTCACAACCTCGTATTGCAGACGCAGACTGACGCAAATCATTTTTATTTTAAGTTCTTTTTTCTCCTCAATATTGAATAAAAAGACCTTTCCCATATTGATCTCCATAGCCTTTCAGCCCACAAACAGTTATTGAAAAGACCTGCGACCTTACCGTGGGCAGATAAGACACAGACGGTGATTAAGCAATCGCCCATAGAAATTATAGAATATTATCGGAGTAATGTCAAATTATGAAGCATTATTATTCCTTAAACGAATATAACTTAATGAAATACGGATGTAAGATTTACAAGCTGTCAATCAGCGGCACAATGACCTGTCCGAATCGCGACGGTAAACTCGACACTCGCGGCTGTATCTTTTGCAGTAAGGGCGGCTCGGGAGAGTTCGCGTCCTCTGCCCTGCTCCCCGTTAAAGAACAGCTCGAACAAGCTAAGAAAAAAGTCGAACAGAAGAATAAAAACGGAAAGTATACAGCTTATTTCCAGCCGTATACAAACACCTATGCTGATACCGCATACCTTAAAAAGCTGTTTTATGAAGCAATTGAGCCTGACTATATAGTAGGATTATCGGTCGCCACAAGACCTGATTGTCTTGAAGACGATAAAATAATGATTCTCTCGGAGCTAAACAGAATAAAGCCTGTCAGTGTGGAACTCGGCTTACAGACAATTCACAAAAGCACCGCCGACTACATTCGCAGAGGATATGAGCTCGATATATATGATGAAGCCGTAAAAAAGCTGAAAAGCAACGGCATAGAAGTTATCACGCACCTGATAATCGGTCTGCCGAACGAAACCGAGAATATGATTTACGAGAGTGTGAAATATGTCGGCGAAAGAACCGACGGAATAAAGCTCCAGCTCCTGCATGTGCTCAGGGATACCGACCTTGAGGAAGAATACAAAAACGGCAAATTCGAAGTTCTGTCACTTGAAAAGTATACTGATATTATCTGTAACTGTATTGAGCTTCTCCCGCCTAACGTCGTGATTCACCGAATAACAGGTGACGGTGATAAAAAATCTCTTATAGCGCCTTTGTGGAGCGGAAACAAAAAGCATGTTCTCAATTATATGAATTCGGAATTTGAGAGAAGAAACATAATACAGGGAGGCAAATTTAAAAGCCGGGCATAGTGCTCGGCTTAAATCTTTATTTTTTCTTTATTCTTATATCGTCGCCGTAGAAATCAAGCCGTACGGCCTCACCTATCACGCGTGATACAAAGCGCTGGTTGTATGTTTTTTCAAGCTCCTGAAGAGACATATTGGTGTTGATGATCATAGGCTTTTTCATAAGCAGACGTGAATTGAAGATATTATAAATGGCTGTGGTAGAAAATGAGGTTGTAAACTCCGTTCCGAGGTCGTCGATAATAAGAAGGTCGCAGTCCAGTACGGTCTGTTCAACGGAAAACTCCTTGTTATCGCGAGAGAAACGCTCATTTTCAAGCTGAGAAACGAGCACGGGCGCGGAAACATAGATAACGCCAAAGCCCTTTTTAATAATTTCGTTGGCAATAGAAAGGCTGAGATGGGTTTTTCCGAGACCTGTCTTGCCCTTCATAAAGATACTTTTAGAATCCTTTCTGAAGTTCTCGGCATACTTCAAACAAAAGTCCAGATGATTTCTCATCTGAGCACGCGGTGAACGTGGATATTCATCATCTTTCACGTCACTGTAATACTCAAGCTTAAAGTCTCTGAATGTGCACAGGCTCAGAGGTGACGAGCGGTTAAGCTCGTCGCAGGCGCATTCAACCAAAGTCCTTTTAAGGCAATCACAGACTACTGTACGGTTGTCAAGCTCAACATATCCCGTATCATTACATTTCTTACAGAAATAGTCGGGCTCGGTATCCTTGATAGAATATCCGTGTTCGGCGAGGAACTGTTCATACTCGGTCTGAAGGCTCAGGCTCTTTACGCGGAGCTTTTCGAGTTCTGTCTTAACGTCACCGCCTTTTACAACGGCTCTGCCAGCCTCGATTGCGCAGGAAGCGATTTTCCGCTCGTACTCCTGAGCCTCTGGAAGCTTTTCAAAAAGCATATCCCGTCTGAAGTCGCAGTCTCTCTCGGCTTTCATATGACGTTCGCGGATAATCTCCGCAGCCTTATCGCGTACTTTTTTACTGTATCCCATATGTATAACCTCTTTATACTATCTTTTCGAGCTCCTCAATGTCATACGAAGCGTCGCTCTTCGTTTTCTTTACGGGCTTCTTTTTATCAAGCTTCGCTATATCCTCAACCTTGAACACGCCGGCGTTGTACCAGCGGTTCAGCACCTTGTTGATATACGCGTTGGACATTTTTCCCGTGTTATCAACACAGGTCTCGTAAGCCGCCCTGAGCATTTCGTCGGAGAAATGCCATTCACCAATCCACCTGTCGGCAAACTCAAGCTGTTTAGCTGTAGGCGAACCGATGTTTTTCAGACCGAATACGGAGCTTATGCGTGTCCAGTTCATATTAGACTGATGAATCTGTCGGATCCTGTTGTCGGCAGCCTCAATTGTATTTATGCCGTCGTTAGCCCATTTTACGCCGATTCTGTCGATTGAGTTGGCGTTAAGCTTACCTATGCTCTTGCAGTAATTCACAAGATGGAGAATAACCTCCGCAGGAAGTCCGCAGGTATCGCGTAGCATAATAATCGTGGAAATATACGCGTGCGAGGGCATATCTCCCAGCACAAGCTCAACCTCGGAAACAAGGTGACGCAGCTCCTCGTCCGCAGCCATACGCTGTGAAACCGTGACAATATCAGGCTTTGCGGCTCTGGTAGGAATAAACTTTTTTTCGGGAGTATCGGTGTGTTCCTTTGTTTCTTTAACAGGTTCCGATGTTTCGGAAGCAGAAGGCGACAGCGTACCTTTATCATCGCTTATAAGCCCGCGCTCCACCCAGAACGCAACGCTGTCACGGACATCGTCCTCGTGAATCGAGAGCGTGTCTCCTATTTCCTTATATGTATATGACTTTCCGCTGTTTCTCAACAGAAAGAGTATAATTTTAAGCTGAGAAGGACTCGCAAGCTTGATGTGTTCATCAACAATAGCCGACGGAACAGCAAAAACACTCCCCCACATACCCAAATTCATCTTAACAGGCATAAAAACATCCTTTGTATAATAATCTTATAACAGTATAACATAAAAGAAGTCAAAGTGCTACATAATTATACAAATTATTTTCTTGACTTAATATTGATAAAAAAGTATAATACTATAGAAGTGAATAAGCGGATGTAGTTCAATGGTAGAGCGTCAGCTTCCCAAGCTGAATGTTGCGGGTTCGAGCCCCGTTATCCGCTCCATAAACTCAAATATCCCCTATTGGGGATATTTGAGTTTATGAGCATAAAAATATAACGGGCTCGAACAGGGCGTTAAGAAAATGTCCCGGTCGGACATTTTAGCCCGCCGCGCATATGATTGGTTAAGCTATGAACACGCCGCAACAAGCG
>JAHLBL010000103.1 GCA_020625635.1 bacterium | reverse complement strand
GGTCGGCTGCTCAACTAATGGGCAGCCTCCGACTCGATTTTTAAAGTATATCGTCTGCGCTGAAACCACCTGAGAATATGGAGTCCGAATCCGGCACCGGTGGGTGCTTCATTCGCCTTTGGAAGAGTTAGGTTTGGCAAAGCCTTCATTAACGGCGGGATTGAGCCTCCATCAAAATTTATTCGGGCTGAGATGGCGTTGATGAAGGACGAGTTCGAATCCCGCAATTTATACTCAGCCAACAAAAAAAGCGCCTATGGCGCTTTTTTGTTGGCTGAGCTGGCGGGATTCGAACCCACGAGTGCAGGAGTCAAAGTCCTGTGCCTTACCGCTTGGCGACAGCTCATTATTTCAACTCGATTATTATACACTAAAAAGCTGAAAAAAGTCAATAACTCCTTGCATTTTATTTGATATAATGTTATTATATTTTTACAATTCCATATCATTCACGGTTTCGCGAGAATTAATAGGGAAGGCGGTCAGAGTCCGCCGCAACAGCCATTACCGTATCTGTGCTAAAGGGAGCATTATGCCACTGAGTTTTTGGGAAGGCGCTTCGCAATATATGCCTCAAGTCGGGAGACCTGCCGTGTTTGCTTGAATTAAACTGTTCTCGGGCAGGGGAGAATCAGTTGATCAGCCGTAAGGCTTTTATTGTCACGCCCTGTAACAGGGTGTTTTTTATTTTATATATCCTGATCTTTGTTGATCGGATATCCGCTTGCGCCTTATCTGCCCACAGTAAGGCTGTAAGTTAAAAATGTTTGTGGGCGGAAAGGCTATGGTAATTATGAAAAGAATTATTTCAATCGCGCTCGCGCTTATGATGATCGTTTCGGTTTGCGCGGTGTCCGTAATCAGCTCTGACGCGGCTGAAAAGTCATCGGTGAGAATCCGCATTGAGGGCTCAGAGAAAACTGTTATGGATACGAAATACAGCTTTGATCCCGAGGAGGAAACTACTCTCGGCGCAGCTCTCGAAAAGCTTGCTCAGACTTTTGACATAAATATTGTCGGTCTTGACAAGGGCTATATTTCCGAGATCAACGGCGAAAAAGCAGGAAAGTTCGGCGGCTGGGACGGCTGGTACTACAGCGTTAATGACGAGACTCCGTCCGTCGGCGTGAACGATTATCAGTTAAAGGAAAGCGATGAAAACATCTGTATCTATTACGGCGGTTATCCCTGTCAGATTCCTGTTCCCGATTTTTCAAAGGTAAGGGAAGGCGTTATTTCCTTTAAGAGCTACGACGCGAAGTACGACGAGAGCGGAAACGCGACATACTCATGGAATCCCGTTACTGATGCTGTTGTTACATTTAACGGCGATAAGGACGATAAGTACACCACAGACTCTGACGGTGTAATAAAGTTCAGCCCCGAAAAGTACGCGACCTACAGCACGGTATTTGTTCAGATTGAAAAGACCGACGCTTCGGGCGCTCCTGCCGTATGCCGTCTGAAATCAAATACAGGCTTCTCTCCCAATGGAGAAACAGTATTCCTCCGTATCGAGGGCGCTGAAGAAACTTACTTTGACAGTGAAGTGCTTTTTGATAACGGGGACACCGTTGCCTCAATCCTTCAGAAAGCGAACGACTCCGCCAACCTCAAAATCAACGGAATCGACAAAGGCTATGTTGACTCTGTTATGGACGAGAAAGCAGGTTCCTTCGGTGGCTGGGACGGATGGTACTACGCCGTTAACGGAAAGGCTGCTTCCGTAGGAATAAGTGATTACAAGGTAAGCGCGTCGGATGATATCGTTATGTACTACGGCGACTATCCCTGTCAGTTCCCTGTGGCTGATTATTCTCAGGCTCAGGGCGGATTTATTACCATCACAAGCTATGACGCTAAATACGACGAGAGCGGCAACGCGACATATTCTTACGAGCCTGTTGTCGGCGCTTCGATAAAGTTTACCGATTATTACGGCGTAACAGATACATTCACCACCGACAGCGAGGGTAAAGTCGATTTCGATAAAACTAAGTACAAGGGCTCCATTAAAGTAGAGATTTCCAAGAACAGCGCTTCGGGCGCTCCTGCCGTCTGCCGTTTTTCGGGCGGTGAGTGCTTCGCTGTTATGCCTGTACCGATAACTCTCGATCCTGTTGTCAGTGTTGTTTACAAGAACAGTATGTATATAAACAGCACTCAGAAGATAATGACATCCGTTACCAACAAAAGCTCCGACGGAAAGCTTACATACAAGTCCTCGGATAAAAAATACGCTTCCGTTTCCTCTGATGGTAAGCTCACAGCAAAAAAAGCGGGCAAGGTAACGATTACCGTAAAGTATAAGGATTCAAAGAACACCGTCACAAAGAGTATTAAAATCACTATTAAGAATCCTTCGCTCAAGAAGAAGAACGGAACCGTAAAGGTTGGCAAGACAGTTAAAATCAATGTTAACGGCTCGGGTAAAATCACCTATAAGTCGAACAACAATAAGATTGCCAAGGTTACAAAGAAGGGCGTTGTAAAAGGCGTCAAAAAGGGTAAAACCACAATCATCGTAAGCGCCAACGGCAAAAAGCTCAAGTTTAAGGTAACCGTTAAAAAGAAGTAAAAAGGTTTGATTAAAATGTGTAAAAGGGTATTGTCAATCTGCATAGCTTTTCTATGTCTTATCGGCATACCCTTTTGCGCTCATTCAGCGGAAAAAAGCACTCTCAGCGATGTTAAAAGCGCCGTTGAGGGTGTTGTTTCGTATAAAATGCGGGATCAGGGAGCTGATTCCGTCGGAAGTCTTTTTACCGCGCTGAGCGATGACGCGGGCAATTACTATGCAGACTGGTATTACATCGCGTTGAACCGCTTCGGATATGATATCCACGATAAGCGGAGCGTTTCCGCGCTTAAAAAAGCCGTGAACGGTTTTTATTCGGAGGGCTTGGAGTCTGTTAAGGTCACGGACTTACAGCGCACTGCGCTTGCGCTGCTCGCCTGCGGAGAGGATATAACCGACGTTGACGGACACAACCTGCTTGCAGACGCTTCGTATAACCGCCCTAAATACCGACCGCTCAACGCTCAGGGCGTGAACTCGCTCTCGTACGCGCTTATCCTGCTCGACGCTATGCAGTACAGAGTTCCCGACGGCGCTTCCGAAACCCGCGAATCCATAATAGAATCTATACTCCGATATGAAGCGGACAACGGCGGCTTTGACCTTTTGGGCAGCGGATACGCGGACACCGACATCACCGCGATCACTATTCAGGCGCTTGCTCCTTATAAGGACAGAAGTGACGTCGCGCCTGTTGTGGACAGGGCGCTCGCAGTGCTCTCAAAACGTATGGACGAACAGGGCGGGTATAAGAACTTCTACAAGGATGTGACCTCGGAGACTACCGCTCAGGTTATCATCGCGCTTACCTCGCTCGGCATAGATCCGCAGACGGATTCCCGCTTTTCAAAGGAGGGAAATCCCGTATCGGCGCTGCTCTCGATGCAGCTTGACAGCGGCGCTTTCTCGCACACAAAGGGAGCTGACGCTAATGAAATAGCGACCTATCAGAGCCTTTGCGCGCTCGTTTCTTATCACAGATTCCTCAGCGGTGAAAAGAGCTTTTACAGCTTCGGGCGATATGAATATAAGGAAAAAACTCAGAAACCTAATATAAATACCGAAACAAAAAAGAAAACACAGATCAAGAATAAATCTACGACAAGTTATAATTCCGATACAGAAAATAAAACTGCCGAAAAATCGGAACAGGCGACCGAAAAAAGCACAACATCATCAAAAACGGAATCAAGTCAAACACCTGAAAGAAAGGTTAAAAAGAGTAAGAAGAAAACAAAATCAGGGGAAATCAAGGCAGATAAAACCGAGGAAACCAAACCGACTCCGACTAATAAAAAAGTCAAAAAAAAATTACTCGGTAAAGAAGAAACAGCGAACGCAAACGACAACACGGTCTATATCCCCTTCGCCGTTTTGTTTGCACTTTACATAATTCTCGCGATCAGGTTCAGAGGAGGAAAGAAATGAAAAGAATACTCTCTCTGACTTTATTTATAATCTTTTTATTATGCGGCTGCTCCGTGCAGAGCGCCGACGATTATTACAATTCCGCCGATAACGACGGCTCGTTGTCAGCGACGATCTCAATCAATTGCCAGACCGCGGTCGACTATCCCGACTGTGATGTTGAAAACGCGGATATTCTGAACGATTTTACCGTTCATTTTAACGACGGCGACACCGTGTACGACGTTCTCGTCAAGGCTTGCAAGCTCAATAGAATTCAGTTCGAGTACGAAGGAAGCGGAAGCTCGACCTATATTAAGGGAATCAATTATCTTTACGAATTTGACTGCGGAGAGCTTTCGGGCTGGGAATACAGCGTCAACGGCGTTTTCCCGTCTGTCGGCTGCGGCTCGTACAAGCTGAGTGACGGCGACAACATAAAGTGGCTCTACACCTGTGACCTCGGCGCGGACATCGGAAACAAGTACAAAGGCGGCGAATAATGAATACGTTTAAAAATCTTCATCCGCTCACGCTTTTCTGCTATTTCTTCTGCGTGCTGTTTATATCAGTATTCTCGTTCAATCCCGCTTATCTTGCAGTTGGATTTATCGGAGCCGTTTTGTACGGCGCAAGGCTTAACGGTATCGCGCAAGCGCTTAAATCAATGTTCGGGTACTTTTTAATAATACTTATTGTCACTGTGACAAACCCGTTGTTTTCACACAACGGCGCGACCGCGCTGTTTTTCATCAACGACAACCGCGTCACGCTCGAGGCTTTGATTTACGGCTCTGTAACAGGACTTGCCATAGCGGAAGCGCTGATCTGGTTCAGCTGCTTTAACAGGACTTTTGACAGCGAAAAGCTGCTCTATATTTTCGGCAGAATATCTCCTAAAACCGCGCTCGTTGTTTCTATGGCACTGAGCTTTATACCGAGGTTTGTTAAGACCTTTCACTCGGTAAATGAATCACAGAAGAGCCTGCCTGTGTCGCGTGTCAGGAGATTTATCTGCTCTTTCTCGGCGGTGATTACGCAGAGTATGGAGGGAGCTATCATCACATCAGACAGTATGAAGGCGCGCGGATATAATCAGGGAAAGCGTACGTTTTACTCGCGTTTTGTGTTCACGGTATACGACGGCGCGTATTTGACAGCAGCGGTTCTGTTCGCTGTGTTATCGCTCGTGTCCGTTGTATCGGGCAGTGTCGGTTTTAAATTCTACCCGTATTTTGTAATGCCCGAGCTCAGCGTGAGCGCGGTTCTCGGCTTTTGCGCGTTCTCGCTTCTCGCGCTTATGCCGTTTGTTTTTGAAATCAAGGAAGATATTAAATGGAAGTATTCAGTCTCAAAAATCTGACATTTAAATATAATAACGCTTCAGCGCCGACTTTGAAGGATGTCACGCTCGATATAAACGAGGGTGAGCTTCTGCTTATTATAGGAGAGTCGGGCTGCGGAAAAACAACTCTTCTGAAAATGCTTAAAAAAGAGCTCACTCCGCACGGACTTAGAGAGGGCGAAGTAATCGCGTTCGGCAGCGGTATTGACGCGCTGAGCGATAAAGTCAGCGCCGAAAAAATCGGATTCATTATGCAGGACCCCGACGCTCAGATCGTGACGGACAAGGTCTATTCGGAGCTGGCTTTCGGGCTTGAGAACCTCGGTTTCGACAGGGAGCTGATTCGCGCAAGGGTAAGCGAGTTCGCGACGTACTTCGGGCTGAATGATATGTTTGAACGTCGTTGCGACGAGCTTTCTGGCGGACAGAAGCAGCTTCTTAATCTTGCGTCGGTTATGGCTATGTCGCCCGAGGTAATCATCCTCGACGAGCCGACGGCTCAGCTCGACCCGATTTCCGCGATGGATTTTATAACGAGCGTTAAGCGGCTCAACGACGATTTCGGCGTCACCGTAATAATCGCCGAGCACCATCTTGAGAAGCTCCTGCCGATAGCAGACCACGTTGCCTGCATTGAGGACGGTCGGCTGGAGTTTGTCGGAAAGCCGCGTGAGATCTGCTCAAAGCTCAGCGGTAAGAGAATTGCCGAGACGCTTCCTACGCCCGTGCGTGTGTTCAACAGCGTTTCGACGGAGTGGAACTGTCCGCTTACCGTGAAAGAGGGAAGAGACTTCCTGAAAAAACGCGATCGGGTTTCCTTGAAATGTGAGCGTTCGAACAAGCCGAAGGAACCGATAATACAGGCAAAGGATTTGTGGTTCCGTTATGAAAAGCATGGCAAGGACGTGCTGAAGGGACTGGATTTAAAAATCTTCAAATCGGAGCTGTACGCTGTTGTCGGAGCAAACGGCTGCGGAAAGTCAACCCTGCTGTCTCT
>JAHLBL010000102.1 GCA_020625635.1 bacterium | reverse complement strand
GCCACTCTTATCATATCGATCGGGCTTTCGGCTTTCGGAATGATATCGTTTTTGTAGTCGCATCTGCCGACGTCCGCCATAACGGATATTTTCATCTGGGTGATGTTTTCCCCGACGATATCCCTTATGTCCTCATCGTCGCAGAATTTCCACTTGCCGAACCTGTCGGGGCTGAAAATCTCCTTGGAAGCCTTATAGCCGAACTCCATATAATCTACGCCCGCTTTTACGTTGGCGCGGTATAAATCCTTTACAAACTCGTCGGTAAAATAGAAGTCGTTGCAGATACCGCCGTCGCGAAGGGTTGCGTCCAGCACGCGCACGTCCTCTCTTACTGATAACAAATTACCTTTTGACATATTTGATTACTCCTTATATTTCCTTAATTAAAGGAAACTCAGTTTATTATTGTCAGTCCTTAAATACAACCTCGCCGTCAAGTATGGTGTATTTTACTCTGCCCGTGAGAGTTTTTCCCTTGAACGGACAGTTTTTGCTTTTGCCGTGGAGCTTTTTAACATCCACGGTAAAGCTTTCGTCGGGGTTGAAAAGCACTACGTCGGCGGGTGAACCGACCTTAAGCGTTCCCGCGTTTATTCCGAGAATTTTCGCGGGTGCGGTGCTCATTTTATTAATAAGCTCGCTGACAGACAGCGCGCCTGTTTTTACAAGATATGTTAAGCCTGCGGAGAGCGAGGTCTCCATCCCTATCGAGCCGTTCGGCGCTTTTTCAAAATCCGCCTTCTCCTCGGGAGCGTGAGGCGCGTGGTCGGTAGCGATCGCGTCGAGAGTGCCGTCTTTGAGGCCTTCTATGATTGCAAGCCTGTCCGCCTCCGTCCTGAGGGGAGGATTCATACGGTAGTCCGCGTCGCGTTTGAGAAGCTCCTGCTCGGTAAGGGAGAAGTAGTGGGGAGCGGTCTCGGCTGTAACCTTAACGCCGCGCGCTTTTGCGTCGCGAATCATAGCTACCGAGTTCTTTGTGCTCACGTGACAGATGTGTACGGGTACGCTGAACGCGTCCGCAAGCGCGATCTCACGCTGCGCGCCGCAGTCCTCAGCCGACGCGGGAATACCCTTTACGCCGAGTTTTTCAGACACAACGCCTTCGTTTATTATTCCGCCCGCCGCTATCGGAAGGCTCTCGCAGTGCGCGGTTATCCTGAGCCCGAAAGAGGGAGCTTTTTTCATAGCGTTAATAAGGAACTGTGTGTTCTCAACAGGTCGTCCGTCATCGGAAAGAGCGACGGCTCCCGCGGCTTTAAGCGCTTCGAGGTCGGTTGCCTCCTTGCTTTTCAGTCCTTTTGTTATGCTCGCGGCTACATATACCTTAGCCGAAGCGTCTTTGCTTTTGTCGAGAATGTATTTAACGGTTTCGGCGTTGTCGACTGTCGGGTTCGTGTTCGGCATAGCGAGCAGGCTTGTCACTCCTCCAGCGGCTGCTGCGCGGCAGCCTGAGAGAATATCCTCCTTATAGGTCTGTCCCGGGTCGCGGAGGTGGACGTGTAAATCCACAAGTCCCGGGGCGGCGATAAGGTCTGTGCCGTCAATAACCTTGTCGGCGCTGTCAAAGCTTCCGATTGCGGAGATGACGCCGTTTTCTATTAAAATATCTGCGTTTTTATCGAGGTTCTGCGAGGGGTCAATTACTCTCGCGTTTTTGATAAGTAAGCTCAATTCTGCCTCCGTTATCTTTTTCTGTTTCTGGGATAGGCTGTTCTGTCTGAGGGACGCTGGGAGCTTCTGCCCGACGGTCTGCGCTCGTCCATCGAATGAACTTTAACGAGGTCGTTCGCACCTCTGGACGCGTTTGCGCGCTGGCGCGCTCTTGCGGCGTCACGCTGGGCGCGGCGCTGTGCAAGCTCGTCGCGGTGCTGCTGCTCAGCCTGAGCGCGGCGCTGTTCGTCAGCCTTTTTGCGCTTTTTGATGTTGCGCTTGCGCTTGATAGCTCTTGAAAGATTTATGCAGAAATATTTGCAGTGTACAACAATGTAAATGATGATTGTCCAGATTGTTCCTGCGACCGAGACAATTCCTCTGCCGAGCGCCTTAAAGAATTTTACGAGTCCTCTGCCGAGCGCCTTGAAGAATTTCGCAAGTCCCGCTCCGATTGCGCCGAAAACTTTCTTTGCGTTTTCCGCGGCGTGACTTTCGTAGACTTCCTCTTCCTCGTAATACTCGCTGTCGAAGTCCTCGTCCTCGACGTCATAGTGTTCAGGCTCGGGCTGAGCCTCTTCAACGTTTTCCTCCTGAGCGGGAGCCTCGGTATTCTTTGTTTCAACGGGCTTTTCCTGAGCAGGCTTTTCTGCGGCGGTGGCTTCCTCTGCCTGCTTTGTTTCGGGGAACTCTATTTCAGCGGCAAAGAGGTTGCTGCTGTCGGGAATCTCGTCAAAGTAGTCGCCTGCGTTTTCAAACGATGAATCAGCGGACTGAGCGGTATCGCGAGCGCTTTGACCGGGCTCTTCGATCTCCTCGCGAACAGGCTTGGGAAGCTCTACGGCTTCGTGTTCCATTCTCCTTGCTCTTTCGGCGGCAGCGGCTCTTCTTGCTTCCGCGGCAATAGCGTTGATTTCGTCTGTGTTATCGGAGAAGGTTTCAGTCCGTGCTGCCTTTTCGGGACGAACGGAGATGTATTCGGTGGTGTCGTGTTTAGACGGAACTGCTGTTTCGGATTTCTTTGCCGCGCCTTTTTCTTCAACGGGTTCGTAGTTTTTGAGGAACGTCATAGTGGGCTCGGTGATATTCTCGATCCTTTTGCGCGGGATCTTTGTTGTTTCGGTTATTTTATGCTCATGAGCGAGCTCGTGAACAAGATGGCTGTGCTTTCTTTTCGGTTTCTTCTTCATAATTCTGAGGACGATTACCACAATAACAGCCACAAAAATAATGCCCGCGATGGTAACTCCGCCGTAAAGAAGAAGGTCGTGATTGTTGTTTACAAAATTATCCTCAATGATGTTGGTGCCGCCGATAATCGACTCAAAGAGCACCTTGTCATCTTTTGTGACCTTACTGCCTTCCTTTACGCCGAAGTGGATGTGATAGTCCATTCCACCGAAAACGGTGTTGTAATCACAGCCGATATCGCCTGTCTCGACAAGATAGATATATGTAATGCCGTTGTACTCCAAAACGGAACCTGACTTGTACAGCTTGTCCTTGTTGCTGAGATACTCCGACTTGATGTCGGAGAGCTTCTCATCGCCGATAGTGCTGTAGTTGTATATCTCGCGGCTCGCGTCGTTTTCCACAGCGGTTACGGTCATCGTAACCGAGCCGTCCTCTTTCATAGCCTGAAGGTAAATGTTACCTTTCTCGAAGTTTTTCATTGTTGTGTCGTAATCGAGCTTGAACTTGGCGAAATACGAGTCGGTTTCCTTACTTTCCCTTGTGACGAAAAGCATATCGTTCGGAATGGAAACGCTCATTCTTATCTCGCTGATTTCACACGCGGTCGAGTCTGTCGCGAATACAGAGAACGATGAAACAGCGACAACGATCGCGAATACAACCGCTGTTATTGCAGCTAATGTTTTTTTCATAACCTACCTCCAAATACTACGTGTATTTACACTCATACATAATACATTATACTATTATAAGCGTCTAAAAGCAAGAGAATTTTCCTCTTATTAGAAACGTCAATGTGAAACATTTTCAATTTTAGAGCTTTTATTATTCAAATTGAGAAATATTTATTGACAATACCACCTAAAATAACTATAATTATTAGGGTAAAATAGAGTAGTCTGCGCACTTACTCAAACTGCAAAAAGGGGGGGACGATGATGAAAAAGTTCAACATACGCAAGGTTATTCTCGCGGTTGCCGATATATTTCTTATAGTTGTCGGAACTATGTTTACCAACATCATTTTCCGCGGACTTGGTTCTATGCAGCTGGTTTCCCCGTCTTACGCTCAGCCTGACAGGGGCTTGATTTACATTATGGTTGCCGATTCGATAATCTGCTTCCTTGTACAGTTTTCCATCGGCTCTTATTCAAAGGCTTGGCGTTATTTCGGACTAAGCGACTATCTTACCTGCGCGGGCGGAATGGCTGCGGGCGAGCTGTTAGCACTGGTGATTTTTATTGCTCTCGGCAAGCCTTTCTCTAAATTCTTCGCTTTGATAAACTTTTTTGTCACTACGGTATTAGTGCTTTTGTTCCGATTCGGCTTCAAGCACACATTCCTCACATTGACAAACGCCGGCAAGCACGACAATATCCAGCGCACGCTGATAATCGGCGCGGGACACGCCGCCACAATGATAATCAACGAGCTTCAGTCGTCAAAAACCGATCCGAACACCGAACAGTGGAGCAATCTTGAGCCTGTCGGCATGGTGGATGATGACGTCAGCAAGCTTCACACAAAAATACACGGCGTCAGGGTTCTCGGAACAACAAAGGATATTGTCAGTATCTGCGAGTCGTTCGAGGTTGACCAGATTATTTTCGCGATTCCCTCGTGCAATAATCAGGACAGACAGCGCATACTCGACATCTGCGCCGACACAAAGTGTAAGATCAAGGTTGTGCCTTACCTCGGCAGCCTTATCTTTGATGATAATCACACACAGCTTATCTCTCAGGCGGTCGATATAAAGATCGAGGATCTTCTCGGAAGAGAACCCATCGAGTTTGACAAAAAGGAAATCAGCCGTTTTATCGAGGGAAAAGTATGTATGGTAACAGGCGGAGGCGGCTCAATAGGCTCCGAGCTTGTCCGACAGATTGCGGGCTATAAGCCGAAGCAGGTCATAATAGTCGATATCTACGAGAACAACGCCTACGACGTTCAGCAGGAAGTGCTGATGGAATACGGCAGCAGCGTGGATTTTGTCACACTTATTTCATCCGTTCGCGATTACAACAAAATGGACGCGATTTTCCGTAAGTACCGTCCGAATCTCGTTTTCCACGCCGCCGCTCACAAGCACGTTCCGCTTATGGAGACCGTGCCCGAGGAGGCTGTTAAGAACAACGTTTTCGGTACGTTCAACGTGGCGAATCTCGCGGAGCTTTATAAGGCGGACAAGTTTGTGCTGATTTCAACGGACAAAGCCGTTAATCCCACAAATGTTATGGGCTGTACAAAGCGCGTTTGCGAAATGATTATTCAGTACAAGGCTCAGCATAGCACGACGACCGAATTTGTTACCACAAGATTCGGTAATGTGCTCGGCTCTAACGGCTCGGTTATTCCGCTGTTCTGCCGTCAGATCGAAAGCGGAAACCCCGTTACCGTCACCCATCCCGATATAATTCGCTATTTTATGACTATTCCCGAGGCGGTGTCGCTCGTCCTTGAAGCGGGAGCGATCGCTCACGGCGGCGAGATTTTTGTACTCGATATGGGCGAACCGGTCAAGATTGTGACTCTCGCCGAGAATCTTATCCGTATGTACGGAAAGGTTCCGTATGAAGAGGTCGAGATCAAATTCACGGGACTTCGTCCGGGTGAGAAACTGTATGAGGAGCTTCTTATGGACGAGGAAGGTCTTAAAAAGACTAAAAACAAGAAGATTTTTATAGGCAACCAGATCGAGATCAACTCCGACGAGCTGCTTGCGCAGCTTAGAGAAGTGCGCGCGGCGGCAGAGCTGAACAACAGTGAAAAGGTCGTTGAGGTTCTGGAGAAGATGGTGCCGACATTCAAACATAAAACAAACGACGATTAACTCGATAATAGAGCACATTGGACTGCCCGCCGCGGCAGTCCTTTTTGTTTTTATTCAGGTAATTGCAGCGCTTGACTTTTATCATCACATATGATAAAATTTACTGGGTTTTTATAGACATTTGCTATAAAATGTGTTCAATACGCATTATTTCGGCGTTTTGACATAGACATAAAATAGCCTCCTGCGGGAAGGAGAAATCGGAGACTATTAGCGCCAGGACCTTTAAAGGTTGACGAGGATTGGCAGTTATCGAAAGATTCGGCGGATGCTGCCACGGCTCAGCGCAATCCATACGGTTGCCTCGGTGGGCCGTCAGGGAGAAAGGAAAAAGCAGAATCAACACTGTAACAGAGGTTTTCCCGACATCGTATAATTAAATATCATCAGAAAGGCTATGAAAAAATGAGAGTTATTATACAGGATAATTACGATAAGATGTGCAAGTGGGCGGCTAACTATATCGCTCAGAAGATTAAGAATCATAAGGAAGACCGCCCCTTCGTTCTCGGACTTCCGACAGGCTCTTCGCCCATCGGCGTTTATAAGGAGCTCTATACAATGAATCAGAACGGCGAGCTTTCATTCGCTAATGTTGTAACCTTCAATATGGACGAATATCTCGGACTTCCTCACGAGCACGACCAGAGCTA
>JAHLBL010000101.1 GCA_020625635.1 bacterium | reverse complement strand
AACGAGATTATCGCTCACCGTGACGGTGATATCGCTGGAGTTCACGCCTCTGTAGAGGACGGAAAGATAAAACTAAATGTGTTATAAAAAACGGGGCTGCGTCAGCAGCCCCTAAAATTATGCTTGATTTTATAATAAATGTGTTGTACAATTGTTACATAAATGATTTCAATTCGGAGGTCTGTTATGTCACGAGAGTATAAAATCCGTACCAAAAACAAGAATGTGTTCCTGCGAGTGCGTAAAGGTCACTTTGCTACGATGCACAGTCACACAAACTATTATATAGATGTTACAACCCAGAAGAACCGTCTTTCCGAGGCAAAAGCCGTAGCAAAGGAAATGGTTTCCGCTTACCGCGCAAACACTATTGTCGATACGATTATCTGTCTTGACGGCACGGAGGTTATCGGAGCTTTTGTTGCGAACGAGCTCACCGAGGATAATTTCGTAAACCTCAACGCTCACCAGACTATCTACGTTATGGCGCCCGAGTATGTCGGCGGCGGTCAGATGATTTTCCGTGATAATCTTATCCCCATGATCGCGGGTAAGCACGTGCTTATTCTCGCTGCTTCCGTAACGACAGGAAAGAGCGCTCTCGCGGGAATCGACGCCGTTAAATACTACGGCGGTATCATCGTCGGAGTATCCGCGATTTTCGCCACAGTGGAGGAGTGCGACGGTCATCCCGTTCATTCTATCTTCAACCCGAACGACCTCGGAGATTATCAGAGCTATAAGCCCCACAGATGTCCGTTCTGTGCGTCCGGACATAAGATAGAGGCTCTCGTCAACAGCTTCGGTTATTCCGCTCTTTAAACAAGAAGGCACAATTAACTCACATAACAAAAGGCAGTCTGCGCGACTGCCTTTTTCTTATAAAACGTTCTCCAGTGCTTCAACGGCGTTTCTGACACAGTTGTCACATGAGCAGAGCATCTTTCCAGTAAGTACACCTTTAAGGTCGATGCAGATTGTGCCCTTGCATTTTTCGGCAAACTCGGTGAAAAGCGTTCTCGATTTTCCCGTAACCGACCTGCCGTTGTATTCCTTGAGCCCGAGCACCATCTCGGCTCCGATAAGCGCGCCGCAGTTGCCCTGCATTCCGCCCATACCCGCGCCGAAAGCCGAGCCGAGTTTTTTTGCGTACTCCAAGCTGATTCCGAGCTCCTCGGCATAAGCCGCGAGCACAGCCTGACAGCAGTTGCAGCCGTTGTGCTTGTATCTTACCGCAAGCTCTTTTTTGTCCATAAAACAACCTCCGATTTTTTGATTAAGAAGAATATAACACATAATAATAACAGTGTCAAATACTGATTGGTAAATAATGGCATAAAGTATATTTATAAAAATTTTTGATATGCTATGCATAACCTTGAAAAATAGTTCTAAAAAGGATAAAACAGCCCGATTCAAATAAAAAACCGAGCTGTTTTATTTGGAGCTGGTGGCGTGACTTGAACACGTGACCTTCTCATTACGAGTGAGATGCTCTACCGACTGAGCTACACCAGCGCTTATTCCGTGGAGTTTTTTTACAACACAACACATTATAACTCATAATTCTGAATTTTGCAATAGTCAATTTTTCAAAAAATGGAATTTGTTCAATTTTTATGCGGTATTTTGTGACAATTTATGAACTGGTATTGACATAACTTTTAATTTATTTTATATTAATACTTGAAGAAAGGCAGGGGCGTTTCCGAGCTTTTCTAAGTACTTCAGAAGGGTGGAAAATGTTATGTCTAAAACGTTTGGAAAACACCTTAGGGATCTCCGAAAGAATAATTCAAACTATTCTCAGCAGGAAATGGCTGATATGCTTAACATCTCACGATCTACATACACCTATTATGAAACAGGAAAATCTGAACCCGGACAAGAGAAACTCAGAAAAATCTGTAATATTCTCAACACCGACTACAACACTCTGCTGGGTTACGCGGACGATAAAAGCGGAAGGCTCGTAGCCGCCGAAGACGGCGACAGCACACATGCAGTCTCAGAACTGACAGCAAGAGAGGAACAGATTATACTTGCCTATAGAAGTATGAATTCCGAGGAGAAAGAATTTATCGGCAAGCAGATAACTAAGATTGTCAGCGGGAATTAATAAAAGCACTTTTAAAGTCGACTTTCGTGTAAAGTCGACTTTTTCTATTTTTATGATTGAAAAAATGAAAAACTGTGATATAATATTATGCGGTAATTTTATTGGTATTTATACTGATTTCCGAAAAAAGGTTTAAAGAGTTTTTCGGACTGTATTTATTCCATTGGGAGTGAAAAAAATGGATCCATCAGCTTTTTCAAGCTATATAAGTAAAGTCGAGCTGTTCAGAATTCTTCTGCCGCTCGGACTTGTTTTCTGTGTCGCTAAGTTTCTCGGACTTGTCGCGAGAAAGCTTCAGATGCCGCAGGTTGTCGGTCAGATCCTGGCTGGACTTATCCTCGGACCGTGTGTGTTCGGAGTTGTCGATATCAGCAACCCCGAGTACGGACTTTCTATCCGAAGTATAGCCGAAATCGGCGTTATTATGCTGATGTTTTCCGCGGGACTTGGCACCAATCTCAAGGAGCTACTCAAGGTCGGCTGGGTTGCCTTTGCCGTAGCTATGTCGGGCGTGTTCGTTCCGCTCGGAGCGGGCTTCGGTATTTATTACCTGTTCGGTCTTGATAACGGTCAGCAGTTCCACGAGGCGCTCGTAATCGGTACGATTCTTGCCGCAACCTCGGTGAGTATCACGGTTCAGGCGCTTAAGGAGCTCGGCTATCTGCGCTCAAAGGTCGGAAACACGATCCTCAGCGCGGCTATTATCGACGACATCATAGGCATCATCATTCTCACGATCGTGATCTCAGCCTCGGAGAGCGGAGAGACCGCGGGCGGAGACAATATCGGCATAATCTGCCTCAAGGTACTTGCGTTCTTTGCGCTTGCTGTCGGAGCGGGATTCGTGCTGTTTTATTCCTTCAGATGGCTCGAAAAACGCCGTCCGCACACCCGTACGATTCCTATTTTCGCGATGGCTCTGTGCTTCTTCCTCGCGTATATTGCCGAGACGTATTTCGGTATCGCCGAAATCACAGGCGCTTACGCCGCGGGAGTAATCCTCTGTCAGCTGAAGAGCGCGGCATATATTGAGGAAAAAATCGACGTTTGCCTGTATATGTTCTTCGGTCCCGTATTTTTCGCGAGCGTAGGTCTTAAATCCAATCTCAGCGGAATGAACACCTCGATTATCGCGTTTGCGGCAGTGTTCACGATTGTCGGAATGATAGCGAAGATTGTTGGCTGCGGACTTATGGCGAAAGCCTGCCGTTACAGCAAATCCGACTCGCTCAAGGTCGGCGTAGGTATGATGACGAGGGGAGAGGTCGCGCTGATTGTTACCGATAAGGGTGTGACCTCGGGTATAATTGACAAGAGCATCAATTTTGCCGTTGTGCCTCTTATTATCGCTTCCTCGCTGCTCACGCCGATTGTGCTGAAGATTCTGTACACGATCTGGCCCGATAACAAGGTGAGAAAACGCGAGGACCGCGAGAGCCAGCAAAAGGCGATGAAGTACGAGGAGCTCTACGAGGAACACAAGACCGACGAGGATATTGTGATTATTAAAACAAAGGTAAAGTAAATGTTTGAGAGAGAACTCAGGCGTCTTATTGAGGACGCTCATAATAATGAAACGCTGAGGCAGGCGATTGCCGAAGCAAAGAATCACAGCGACCCTATGAAATCGTTCTGTGATGTGTGCAGAGAGAACGGCTACGAGATTTATCTCGGGGAGCTTTTCTCATACGGTCAGGATATGAACGATTCTAAACTCAGAGCCACAAACGGCGGCGGCAGTTTCGCGATTGACGGCTGGGATGACGCCTTTGAAAATATACTTGACGAAATACTCGGATGATATGAAATAATCGGTATTGCCGAAAATGAAAGGATTGATATTATGTTTTGTCCGCAATGCGGCAGTGAACAGAATGAGGGAGTACGTTTCTGCAACAAGTGCGGTTTCAGATTCCCCGAACAGCCTGCTTCTCAGAATAATCAGGCGACGCAGAGTACAGGATATGCGCCTCAGCAGCCACAGGGCTTTAACCCTGCGCCTGTGAATCCGTATTATAATCCTCAGCAGCCCGTTTATAACGGACAGCCCGCGGGCGGTGTGAATTATAATCAGCCTCCCGCGTATATGACTCAGCCCGTTAAAAAATCGGGCGCGGGAAAGATTGTCGCGTCCGTAATTATGGCGGTGTTTTTCTTCGCTTTTTATATTTCCTCGGTGTTCTTCGGAGCTTTTGTCACCAACTTCAACGGTGATTCCGTTGCGGCGCTCGCTAAGTACATAAATTTTGAGAGCATTACAATTACCGACCACGGCAGACAAAAGACTCTCGGCGGTATGATTTACGAAAATCTGCCGTCGGAAATGAGGGGCGAGTACGGTATTTCGTACAATGATTTTGACAGAATCATTAACGATGACGGTTTCAAAACAGATGCCTCAAAGCTCCTCGGCAACTATATTGAGCATTTATGCGGAAATCCCGAGAAGAAAGTAACCGCAAAGGATTATGTGAATCTTTTTGAAAGCCATTCCGATATGATTTACGAAAAGTCGGGCTACACTATAACTGACTCCGACCTCGATGATATTTACGATATGTTCAGCGGCAGGTTCAGCTATCTTACCACCGACGGCTTTGACAGAGAGACAGGTTTACCTGCCGGCAACTTCGATCTCAGGGCGATTTTTACAATTGCGCTTGTCGTTATGATTGTGCTGTGCCTTATTTTCGCGGGAATCATCGCTTTGATTAACAGAAAGTGTATCAGCCATACACTGCTTTATTTCGGAATTCCTTTCGTTGTATCAGGCTTTAACCTGCTTACTTCCTCTTTTGCTCTTACAGCAGTCAGCGGTTTTGGACTTCTTCAGCCCATGTTCACTGCGTGCCTTATCTTTGGAGCAGTTTCACTTCTGGCGGGCGCGGGAATGATTGTAGCGTTTACAATTTACACGACAAAGAAAAACAAGTGCTAAAAAACTCTTTACTTTTTGAAACCGCTGTGTTATAATATCTCTTGTTAAGCCGTTACACGGATTTGGGATTAAGCCGCAACGCGGAGTTTCACAGCCCTTACCTGTGTTCTGGCAAATAAATTAAAAAGGTGGAATAATAATGTTATCCGAAGAAAAAGCAAAAATCATTGCTGAGTACGCTACCCACGAGGGAGATACAGGTTCTCCCGAGGTTCAGATTGCTCTTCTTACAAAGAGAATCAACGACTTAACCGAGCACCTTAAGATCCATAAGAAGGACCATCACTCCCGTCGCGGACTTCTTAAGATGGTTGGTCAGAGACGTTCTCTCCTCAAGTACCTCACAAAGGTTGACGTTGAGAGATACCGTTCAATCATCAAGAGATGCGGCATCCGTAAGTAAGATGATTTTAGGGCAAGCGTTTTGCGTTTGCCCTATATTGCTATAATTCAGCACAAAACATTAATACTAATCGCGGGATTTTATGCTCTCGCTTTAGCGGTAAAACGAGCTCAAAAACACGTTTTGCGTTGGTTTTATTGCTTAAGTGGCGCAAAAAATCCTGTGAAATTTAAAGTGAAGCATACGCTTCGGAAAGGATTTTTTATGAACAGAAAAATGGAATTCCCCAACTACAAGGTTTTTGAAACCGAATTCGCGGGTCGTCCTCTCGTTATCGAGACAGGTAAGATGACTCAGCTCGCAAACGGCGCGTGCCTCGTCCGCTACGGCGAGACAGTCGTACACGTTGCCGTAACTGCTTCCGCAAAGCCCCGTGACGGTATCGACTTCTTCCCGCTCTCTGTTGACTACGAGGAGAAGCAGTACGCTGCGGGCAGAATCCCGGGCTCCTTCCTCAAGAGAGAGGGCCGTCCGTCCGAGAAGGCTATTCTCACCAGCCGTGTAATCGACCGTCCTATCCGTCCGCTTTTCCCCAAGGATATGCGCAACGACTGTTCGGTAGTCTGCACTGTTATGGCTGTTGACCCCGATTGCTCACCTGAGATTGCCGCTATGGTCGGTACTTCAATCGCTATTTCTATTTCCGATATCCCCTGGAACGGTCCTATCAGCGGCGTTTCCGTAGGTCTTGTTGACGGCGAAATCGTCATCAACCCCAACGCCGAGCAGAGAGCTGTTTCCAAGATGTCCACAACAGTTGCTTCCACAAGCGAGAGAATCGCTATGATCGAGGCAGGCGCTGACTGTGTTGACGACGAAACAATGTACAACGCTATTATGGCAGGTCACGAGGCTAACCAGAAGATTATCGAGTT
>JAHLBL010000100.1 GCA_020625635.1 bacterium | reverse complement strand
GGTACATTTGAGCAGCGTCAGAGAAACGCTCGCACAGGTGTTGACCCCAGAACAGGCAACAAGATTGAGATTGCTGCTTCCAAGGTTCCCGCTTTCAAAGCAGGTAAGGCTTTCAAGGACGCTGTAAATAAGTAATTTTGTTAATGACGGGGCTGTCGCTTAAGACAGCCCTTTCTTTTTTGAGGTGTATATATGAGACTTGACAAGTACCTTAAGGTTTCGCGAATTATTAAGCGCCGCACGGTCGCCAACGAAGCCTGCGACGCGGGCAGAGTTACCGTAAACGGCTCTGTAGCGCGCGCTTCCTACGCCGTAAAGGTCGGCGACGTTATCGAGGTCGCCCTCGGCGCAAAGCCGCTCAAAATCCGTGTGACAAAGCTTAACGAGCACGCCACAAAGGAAAACGCCGCGGAAATGTACGAGACCGCGACATAATATGAATTATCCCTCCATATATTGGTAGTAAAACATTATATGGAGGAATTTATTTTATGCAGGAAAATTCGCTAAAGCCTCACAGCATTATTATGGAGGACAGGAAAAGCCTCTCGGTAACGGGCGCGCTCGATGTGGCGGGCTTTAACGAGGAGGTTATCAATATAATTACCTCACAGGGAGATATGATCGTCACGGGCTCAAAGCTGCACATAAGCAAGCTCAGCCTTGAGAGCGGCGAGGTAGAGATCGACGGCGCGATCGATTCGCTGAGATACACAGCCGCAAAGCGGAACAAAAGCTTTATGCAGAGGATATTCAGCTGATGGAATTTACCCTCTCGGCGCTCGTGTGGGCGTTTGTCTACTCTGTTCCCTTGGGCGCGGCTTTCGCGGTGATGTATGAGCCCGTTCGGCTTCTGCACCTGTGCGGCTTCCGCTCAAAGCTCTGCTACTTTGTCTGCGACGTGCTTTTTATGCTTCTGTGCGGAATTATTACCTATCTTTTCTCCATCGTGATGCTGGAGGGGAGAGTGAGATTTTTCGTGATTGTCGGCGAAATTGTCGGGTTTTGTGTATTTGCGTGCATTTTCCGTCCTCTGCTCAATAAAATTTATACGCCGCTGATTAAACTTTTTGAAAAAATCTTTAAAAACCTATTGAAATTATGTAGAAAAGTAATGTATAATGTATTATGCGATATTAGTTTAGTATACAGGAAATTGTTTTCTTTGTTAAAAAGACACAGGGTTGATATAAATGAGAAAAAAACAGGACATAAAAGAAGAGAAAAACGCGGAGGAAAATTCCGCGCCGATCGAAGAAATAAAACCCAAAAAGAAGAGAAGGAATAAGAAATACATTCTCTTTTATATAGCAGGATTCGCGTTTATAGTTTACGCCTCATTCACCATCATCAGTCAGGGCATTGAAATCAATCATAAACGCGCTGAGCTCAACGAGCTCAGAGAGCAGGTTGAGGTAATCGAAATCGATAACGATTATCTTGAAAAGGTAAGCAATCTTTCGGGTAAGGAACGTGAGGAATACATAGAGAATATTGCCCGCGAGGATTATGATTATGTAAAAAACGGAGAGCGTGTTTTTGTTAATATCTCCGGAGACTGATTTTGTGGAAAATGAGGAAGATAATGAGCATTGAAGTCGGAACAATTGTAGAGGGTAAGGTATCGGGAATCACTAAGTTCGGAGCGTTTGTCACTATGCCTGACGGAACCACGGGTATGGTACATATCTCCGAGGTGTCGCACGCGTATGTCAGCGACATAAAGGACTTTCTCTCGGTCGGTGATGTTGTAAAGGTTAAGGTCCTGTCGTGTGAGAACGGCAAGACCGCTTTGTCAATAAAGCAGACACAGCCCAAGGAGGAAAAAGCGCCGAAGCCCGCGCCTAAGCCAAAGCCGAGGCGTCAGCCGTATAAGCCCGCTCCTCCCGTGACAAGTCCGGGCAGTTATGAGTGGCAGAGTGCCCGCGACGCTGCGGGTCCCTCCTCGTTCGAGGATATGATGTCCTCGTTCAAGCGCACAAGCGAGGATAAGATGTCCGACCTGAAGCGCTCGTCAGGCGAGTCGCGCGGCTACAGCAGACGCGGACACGGTTCAAAAAAATAGATTTTACGGGGCAGGCTCGGAGTCCGAAGCGCTGCCCTTTTTCTTTAGGGTGATGGAAACAATGAATAATCTTACGCTATGCGCGCCTACTCTGCTCGGCGTTGAGGGGATCTGCGCTAACGAATTGAAATACAACGGCTTTAAAAACGTCCGCGCCGAGAACGGACGCGTACTTTTTGACGGCGGCTTCGGTGATTTAGCCGCGGCTAATCTGCGCTCGCGCTACGCCGAGAGGATCCAGATCCTGCTCGCCGAATTCACCGCACACACCTTTGAGGAGCTTTTCGAGGGCGTGAAGTCGGTCGAGTGGAAAAATTTCATTGACGCCGAGGACGCGTTCCCTGTAAAGGGAAGCTGCCTTTCCTCACAGCTCCGCTCGGTTTCCGACTGCCAGAAGATCATAAAGAAAGCGGTCGTGGAGCGGCTTGCTCCGAGATACGTCGTTAACTGGTTCGCTGAGAGCGGCGGAGTCCATCAGATTCAGTTTCTCATACTGAACGACCGCGTCAGCATTATGCTCGACACGACGGGAGCGGGACTGCATAAGCGCGGCTACCGCGCCGAGTCGAACGACGCTCCGATCAAGGAGACGCTCGCCGCGTCACTCGTTGACCTCGCTCGGGTGCGCTCCAATCACTTTGTCGTTGATCCGATGTGCGGAAGCGGCACCATCCTCATCGAGGCGGCTATGAAGGCGCTTTCGATTGCCCCGGGGCTCAACAGAAGCTTTGCGGCTGAGAGCTGGCGTCAGATCCCGCGCGACGTCTGGTCGATTGAACGCGAAAAGGCGTTGTCGCTGAAAAACACCGACTGCGATTTCAGGGCGATAGGCTACGACATCGACAGTGACGCGCTTGAAATAGCGCGCGGTAACGCCGAAAAGGCTGGAGTAGGGGACAGAATAACCTTTCTAAAGCGCGATATCCGCGAGTTTGAGTTCGACAGCGAATACGAAACTGTTATCACAAATCCGCCCTACGGCGAGCGCCTGCTCGACCTTGAACAGGCGGAGGAGCTGTACAGAATTATGGGTAAAAGGTTTCCGCGCGAAAAGGGGAAGAGTTACACCGTGATCTGTCCCGACGATGATTTCGAGAGACTGTTCGGACGCCGCGCCGACAAGAGACGGAAGCTCTACAACGGCACGCTGAAGTGTCAGGTGTATATGTATTTTAAATGAACTCGGATATCATAAAAATGTTCATTTACCGCGCAAAAATAGTCTGATTCTATTGTATTTGAACAGAATTTGTTATATAATTACAGTGTATATAATAATACGGGATAAGGCGTTTGTCCCGATGGAGGTTTTAATATGAGTAAAAAGAAAATTGCTGTTCTGACCAGCGGCGGCGACGCTCCCGGTATGAACGCGGCAGTTCGTGCCGTTGTACGTTCCGCTATCGCTAAGGGTATGGACGTTTACGGCGTTTACCGCGGATACAACGGTCTCCTCAACGGCGACGTTGAGCAGATGAATCTCCGTTCGGTTTCCGATATCATCGGCAACGGCGGTACTATGCTCTACACCGCGAGAAGCGAGGAGTTCAGAACGCTTGAGGGTCAGAAGAAGGCAGCCAAGCACTGCAACGAGCTCGGTATCACAGGCGTTGTCGTAATCGGCGGCGACGGTTCCTTCGCGGGCGCGCGCGCGCTCACAAACGCGGGCGTTAACTGCATCGGCGTTCCCGGTACGATCGACAATGATATTGCCTGCTCCGAGTACACGATCGGCTTTGACACAGCTATGAACACCGCTATCCAGATGATCGATAAAATCCGCGACACAGCTCAGTCCCACGACCGCTGCTCGGTTGTTGAGGTTATGGGCAGACGCTGCGGCGACATTGCGCTTCAGGTCGGCATCGCCTGCGGAGCTACGGCTATCCTCGTTCCCGAGGTCAACTACGATATTGAGAAGGACGTTATCGCCCGTATCATAGACACCCAGAAGACAGGCAAGCAGCACTTCGTTGTAATCGTTGCCGAGGGCGTCGGCGGCGTTAATGACCTCGCGAAATACATCGAGAGACGTCTCGGCATCGAGACCCGCGCGACCATTCTCGGTCACGTACAGCGCGGCGGTTCTCCCACAGTCCGCGACCGTGTCGTTGCTTCAATGATGGGCAACAGGGCTGTTGAGCTTCTCGCTCAGGGACTCGGCAATCGCGTAGTCGCTATGCGCGACGGCAAAATTGTCGACTTCGATATCACAGAGGCTCTTGATATGCCGAGAGTATTCGACAAGGAGCTCTACGAGATCGCTAAGACAATCTCTATCTGAGTCGCTTTTGTCCGACTGACGGACGACATCATTTTAAGGTTTGGATATATATGGGTAATTTGATTAAGCGCGTTTACGGAATTGCGTTTGAGTATTTTGACGTGCTCGATTTTACCGAGGATTTTCTGTCGGGAATCAGGGCAAACTATTTCAAAAATGAACAGCCGCAGGCTAACCGTGTTTTGCAGCTTGTCGGCGATAACGAGTTTCAGTACATCTACACGATGCGCAAGGGCTCTCCGCTGAGCTATAAGGTCAACAAAAACGGTTCGGTCTATCAGTTCTCCGAGGTTTTCGGCGACGGCTACCGCGTCAGCACCTACGGCAAAAACGGCAGGATCTTCCGCAGGATGTATTTTGATTCCGACCATCTCTGGATAAGAAGCGAGTATTTCTCCTCGGGCTTTACGGCTCCCGAGTACGTTCTCTATCCCGACGATGAGCAGGACGCGATCGTTAAAATACGCACGACCGACGACAGCTCCGTAAAGACTTATCTTTATCCTAAAAATGAAGCTCCCGAAAACGGCGATTTTTCCGTTCTCGCGTTTACGGGCGAGGGCTTTCTCTACTTCAACACCGTTCCCAACGAGCGTATGATAACCCGCACGGTTATCCGCGACAACACCGCCGATATCACGGGCGGCTTTGAGTTCGCGCCCGTCGACTTCAACCTCGAGCTCAATCTGAACGATTTTCTCGACATCACCGAGGCGGAGTATCTCACCGAGGACAACGGCAACCCCTACCACACCGTTACCAATCCTCAGTACGCCGACGAGCCCAATGATATGAGCGCTGAGGACGAGGAGGATATGGACGAGCTCTTCTACGACGAAGAGGACAACACCATAATCTACAATCCGAAGAAAAAGAAGGCGGACGCTGAAATCAAGAGCGCGGGGGAGAGTTACCTCTACTACGGCTCGCTCAACGCCGAGGGACAGCGCGACGGCTACGGCAGGACCGTAACGCCCGAGGGCTACACCGCCTATGAGGGCGGCTACAGGGACGACAAGCGCGATGGATTTGGACTGTTCAATTATAAGGACGGCAGACCGAATTACCTCGGCAGCTGGGAGAAGAATCTCAGAAACGGTTTCGGTGTTGGCTTCCGCGGCTCTGACGGAACCGTGCATGTCGGAAAATGGAAGGACAACGTCCCCGAGGGTATGGCGGCTCGCTTTGACGAAAACGGCGAGTTTATCTTCCTCGGCAGCTATGTTGACGGCAAGAAGCAGGGCAAGGGCATAACCGTCGACAACGGGGAATTTATCCTTTCCGAGTTCCGCGATGATGTTGTTGTAGCGTCCTACAGAATCGACGAGCTTTTAAAAAATCTTTAATTTCTGAATAATTTCATAATAATTTCAAATAATAGTACCGTTCAACTACGAACGGTACTATATTTTTTTAAGGTGATTTATTATGAAAAAAATCTTGATCTCAATTGCCGCGGCTATGATAGCTGTCTTTACATTTGCTTCGTGCACACAGGCTGAGAACGCCGCGAGCGAGGCGGGACAGCTCGTTACGGACGCGGCTGACACGGTTGCCTCCGCGGCAAGCGAAATGATGAACAACACCGACGGCGACGTTAAGGACGACAACGGAAGCATCGGTGACAACTCGGACAACGGTGATGACAATGACGATGACAACAATGATGCTGACAGCAATAACGCTTCTGACAATGATGACGCTCGTGATTAATAATTAAGTTATTAACTGAAAAAAGGAGCTGCCGCGTTAAGCGACAGCTCCGAATAACTGATTATTAATATTTCTCGCGCTCTACATATGAGGTGTGGAGAAGCTCGTGAGCCTTGTGTGAACCGGGCTCGCCGAGGTACTCGTCGTAGATAGCCTTGATCTCGGGATTGTCGTGAGACTTTCTGAACGGGAGATTACGGTCGTCGTCGTAGAGGGCTTCCGCTCTCTTCTCGCGCAGGTCAACGAAGTTTCTTACGTGACCGGGCTGGATCGGCTGACCGCCGCCGTTGATACAACCGCCGGGACAGCA
>JAHLBL010000010.1 GCA_020625635.1 bacterium | reverse complement strand
TAGGCAACACCGCACAATTCACGGTGCACGCCTTGCTTGAATATTGTTCCGTCTGAATGCCCAAAAACCGGCATCCATACGTCAGTATGCAAACCGATTATTTGTGCATCCTGACGAAAAATCTTTCTTCGCAATCCGCACACCTGAATATGCGGTATTGCCTATACTTTATCTCAGCCGATATCGAGCTTCGACATCAGCTTGGATTTCTGCCTTTTTCTGTAAATCAGCGACGCCGCGGCGACAATCAGCACAACGCCGCAGATAAGCAGGAAGTTGCGCGTTTCGGCTGAAATAGCAGCGGGAGTGTAGATATAGAGAACATTCTTCTCGGTCGGCGAGAACGAGCCCGTGCTGTTATCGGTCACGCTCTTGAAGGTGTAATCCTCAATATCAATCTGTGTAGTGGAATACGGAGCGCCGAGGTCGCCCGACTTCGAATCCGTTCCGAGGATCGTACCGTCGGTGGACATATAAACGATATTGACCTTACAGGTGATATCATCGGCGTCTTTCTTTTTATACTTATACTGAACCTTGCTGTCAAGCTCGCCGAATGTTCCGCAGCCGTTGGCGGGAAGCTTGGCGAGATCGAGCGAATAACCCTCGACAGACGGTATGGACAGCGTTTCGTAGGCTTGTCCCTGACGGTTCGTCATAACAATGGTATCGGAAATCGTTCGTCCCGTCGCCTCATCAATACAGTCAAACGTGATGCTGGTGATACTGCCGTCGAATTTCTGGCACTCAAAGGTACAGGTACGGAGGCTGTCGCTGAATGTACCCGAAGCGCCTGTACGCTTTTTGATATCGTAATTCATAAGAATACGCGTAAGAGGCTCGACGGAGAAGCTTTCCCCTATCTTGCCGTTAACAGCATAGCTCTTGAAAACATTACCGTTTTCGGTATATTTTACGATTACCTTTCCCTCGTCGGAGGACAGACCTGCCGCGTCAAAGCTTTCTTTCTCAACAAAAACCGCTGCCGAAACGGCGGGTATCGTAAGCTTGCCCGAAACCGTTCCGAGATTTCTAATGCCGGCTTCCTTTTCGTTGACGAGCTGAGCCCATACGGTATCGGACTGAAGCGACCGCGCTTCCTTCGAGGAGTTGAAAACCATAAGAATCTTGCCGAGTCTGCTGTCGCGGAGCTTATACGCGAGCACGCCCTCGGGAAGATTATCGACAAGAACCATTGACTTTACGGTATCTGCCGTCGGATCAGTAAAAGCGGGAACATTCTGACGCAGCTTAATCAGTCCGCGGTAATAGTCGGACACGTCGCCGAAGGTCTCGAGATTCGACCAGTCAATCTGATTAAGGCTCTTGCCGGATTTATAGCTGTTTTCATCGCCATGCTTCGTGCGGCAGAACTCCTCACCAGCGAGCATAAAGCTGATGCCCTGCGAGGTATATGTCACCGCACCCGCGAGCTTATTCATAGCGACGAGGTCGTTGTATCTTTCTGTGTAGTCCGCCTCATTTCCCTTCTCGGAGATAACAAGCTTATCCCAGAGAGCGAGATTATCGTGACACGAGGTATATGCAACGCACTGATTGGGGCTTTTTGCCCAGCCTGTGGTATCATCGGACTGTCCCATAATACCTGTCATAAGGTTTCCGCGGTTGGCTCCCGACTGGATAAAGCCCTGCTCGGCTCCTGCCGCGGGTCCCTTGAGAGCGTCGCGGAAGGTGTCGTCAAACGCTCCGATTCTGTCGGAAAGCTTAGTGACGTTGTCCTGATTAGCGAGAACCGTACCCTCATCGGCGGAGGTATCAAGTTTCCATGCCTCGCCGTACATAATGAGCTTGGTTCCGCCGTCGAGCGTATCGAGAACACGGCGGATCTTATTCATCGTAGGAACATCGTGAAGTCCCATAAGGTCAAAGCGGAAGCCGTCAACGTGGTATTCCTCAGCCCAGTACTTCACGGAATCGATCATATACTTTCTGAACATTCTGTGCTCGGAGGCAGTGTCATTGCCGCAGCCCGAGCCGTTCGACCATTCTCCGTCGGATTTAAAACGGTAGTAATAATTCGGAACGGTCAGGTTGAACGCAGATTTTACGCTCTCATAGGTGTGATTATAAACGACGTCCATAATTACGCCGATACCCGCCTTATGGAGCGCCTGAATCATCTTCTTGCACTCGATTATGCGTGTAGTCCCCTTGCTCACATCGGTGCTGTAGGAGCCCTCGGGAATATTATAGTTTATGGGATCGTAGCCCCAGTTATAGTTGGAATCGGATTTCGTTTTATCATTCTCGTTGACAGAGCCGAAATCGTAGAACGGATTTATCTGAACGTAATTTACGCCCAGCTGCTTAAGATAGTCAACACAGGTAGGAGCCGCGCCGGCAACGCCGCCTACAGTCGTACCCGATTCGGTAAAGGCGAGGTACTTTCCGCGGTGCTTTTCGGTAACGCCCGAGGTCTCGGAGTTTGAGAAATCGCCGACGTGAACCTCCCAGATGCGCGCATCGGTGGGATTGTCAACCGAAACTTGCAGGTCGTTCTCCCAGCCCTTTGGATCGGTGGCTGAAAGGTCGACAACCATACTGCGTCTTCCGTTCGGAGCACAGGCTTTGGCGTAGATATCGTACGTTTCGTATGTCTTTCCCTTGCGTCTGAAGACATAGGTATAATATGTGTTTTTAAGGTCTCCCTTAATTCTTACGCCCCACACGCCCGTGGATTTATTGAACTTCATATTGGTGAGCTTCGTGTAGATGTTGGAGGTCGCGTTTTTATAGAACTTGACCTTCACGGAGTCGGACGTAGGAGCCCACACGCGAAAAACGGTCTCGGTCTTTGTATAAACAGCACCGAGATTACCACTGTAAACAGTTTTATCGAGCTTAGCCGCAAACGCTTCGTAGTCGGCAGCATTGGCGCTCGTGGTGTAGCCGAAACAAAGAGAGCACAGCATAAAAGCGATTATAAGTGATATAGATAAAAGCCTTTTACCCCGCATTTTACCCTCCGATTATAATACAAAATACATATAGTTATTGTATCAAATTAAGGTAATATTATATTTCTGTATTAGAATTAATTACTTTCAAGTCTTAGTTTAATATGTAGAAAAATCATTGAATTTTATGTGCAAATTTCACTAAGAAATTTTGCTGTAACACCCTTGTGACAACTTCATATAATAACACCGAGGAGGGATATCTGTTATGGAAACTGTAACATATACAGTGCGCAAGGGAAACACGCTGTTCGGAATCGCCAACTTTTTCGGCACAACAGTCGATAAAATTCTTTTAAAGAACAATATCAGCGACCCGTCAATGATTTATGTGGGACAGAAGATCATAGTCCCCGTTGATACCGAGGAGCTCGAGGGATACATTTACGTCACAAGACCCGGCGACACGCTGTGGTCGATCGCTCAGCGATTCGGCACGACGGTGGAAAGTCTGGCGAAAAAGAACGGTATGTGCAACCCGAATATGCTCTACCCCGGCACGAGGCTGTTTATATAATATCTGCAAAAAAACAGGCAGAAGGCGTAAAATCAGCCTTCTGCCATTTTTCATATTGATTTAATCGAGATAATCCTTGAGCTTTTTGCTTCTGGAGGGGTGGCGGAGCTTTCGAAGAGCCTTAGCCTCAATCTGACGGATACGCTCACGAGTAACCTTGAACTCGCTTCCGACCTCCTCGAGTGTGCGGCTCTTTCCGTCCTCAAGACCGAAGCGCAGGCGGAGAACCTTTGCCTCACGCGGTGTGAGCGTGGCGAGAACCTCCTCGAGCTGCTCCTTGAGCAGAGCGTGAGAAGCCTCGTCGGCGGGAGCGGGAGTATCGCTGTCGGGGATAAAGTCGCCGAGGTGGCTGTCCTCCTCCTCGCCGATAGGTGTTTCAAGCGAGACAGGCTCCTGTGCCACACGAACGATCTCGCGAACCTTCTCAACGGAAATGTCGAGCTTTTCGGCGATTTCCTCGGAGCTGGGCTCGTGGCCCTTTTCGTGGAGGATCTGTGTGCTGACCTTCTTGACCTTGTTAATGGTCTCTACCATATGTACGGGAATACGGATCGTACGCGCCTGGTCGGCAATCGCGCGGGTGATAGCCTGACGGATCCACCATGTCGCGTAGGTAGAGAACTTGAAGCCCTTTGTATAGTCGAATTTTTCAACAGCCTTGATAAGACCGAGGTTTCCCTCCTGAATAAGGTCGAGGAACTGCATTCCGCGTCCGAGGTAGCGCTTTGCTATGCTGACAACAAGACGGAGGTTAGCCTCGGAAAGACGCTTCTTAGCCTGAACGTCGCCCTCCGCGATTTTGATTGCAAGCTCGATCTCCTCCTCGGGAGTAAGCAGAGGAACACGGCCGATTTCCTTCAGGTAAACCTTAACGGGATCATCGATTGAAACTGTTTCGGTGCCTTCGCCGCTGAGACCGTCTTTCTTTTCCTCTACGTTTTCGAGTTCATCAAAATTGATGTTTTCGATATCCTCTATAATCTCAATGCCCTGCTGCTCGAGGCTGTCGTACAGCTTTTCGAGCTCCTCAGGCTTGAATTCCATTTCGCCGAGAGCTTCTATGATTTCGTCATTGGTAAGACTGCCTTTGGATTTACCGAGTTCGGTAAGTTCCTTTACGATAGTTTTCTTATCCTGCTGTCCCATAATTATCCGTTACCTTTCCGCCTGCGTGGAATATGTATGATCCGCGGCATTTCGCAGGCACAATCCGCGGAGGTATTATTGATGGCTGTCCTTAAGACGCCTGAGCTGTTCCTGTATATCATCTATCGAGGAATTCGCTACATCGGCAGTCTTCAGCATTACATACTCATCATTTATTACTTTTATATTTTCAAGAACCGTTTTCTCGTTCGACATCCTTGCGACATCGGAGTTCGCGATTCTGTAAATCCTCGCCACCTCGTCCTGAGTAAACTCACCCGAAACTGAGGAAAGGATATCCTTACCGTCTTTAATTCTTTCACAGAAATATAAATACAGTTTCCTGTAAAACTCAATCTGGAATTTATCGGCATCAAGTCTTGAAGTGACAAAGCTCAATCGGTCGGGATTATTTATAATGAAAGCGAGAACGCCCTCCTCCGCGGTTGTTGACCGCGGTTTTGCGTAGCGCTCGGTATTCTGCCTGTCTCCTCTGCCGCTCAGATTTGTCTGAAGCCGTCGGAAGTTTTCGCGGCTGATCTCGCGCAAACGCTTTCCCGAAATTTTCTTTAGCTGCTGCTTAATCGCGTCGGTGGAAACTCCGACCTCCTTGCTCAGCTTGGAGACATATATATCCTGCTCGATGGCGTTGTCGAGTCCCGCGAGAATCTTTACCGCCTCGCCGAGATAGGCTACCTTGCCGTCGGCGAACTCGAGATTATACGCGCCGCGCAGCTTACCGAGCCTGTATTCAACGTCGTTACCGCTCGAGTCAATCACGTTTTTGAAGGCGTCATGAGCGCCTCCGCCCTTCGTCCGCAGAAACTCGTCGGGATCCTTGCCCTCGGGAACAGAAATAACCCTTATGAGCAAGCCCGCGTTTCTCAGCAGATTTATCGCCTTAGCGGTAGCCTTCTGCCCTGCTTCGTCGGAGTCGTAGCAGATGATGACCTCGTCGGCGTACCTCTTCATAAGCAGAGCCTGCTCCGAAGTCAGTGCCGTTCCGAGGGTGGCTACGGCGTTCTCGAAGCCCGCCTGATTCACTGCGATCACGTCCATATAACCCTCGCAGAGTATCAGCGTTCTCACGCCCGAATTCTTGGCGTTGTTAAGTGAGAAAAGATTTGAGCTTTTTTTGAAAACGGGCGTATCGGAGGTGTTAAGATATTTCGGCTTGGCGTCTGTCATAATGCGTCCGCCGAACGCGATCACGTTGCCGCGCAGGTCGATAATCGGGAACATCACGCGGTCGTAAAATCTGTCGGAAATGCTGCCGCTCTTGTTCTGATACGCGAGGTTCGCTGCAACGATCTCGCTGTTTTTGAAGCCGAGCGATTTAAGATGCTTCACGAGCGAGTTGCGGCTCGGGTCGGCATAACCGAGACCGAAGTGTCTGATCGTCTTTTCGGTGAGGGCTCGTCCGCGAAAATAGTCAAGACCTACTTTTCCGTTCGGAGAATATAGCGTGCGGAAAAAGAAGCGCGCCGCCTCGCGGTTGGCTTCGTAAATACGCTTTCGCAGCGAGGACATACTGTCGTCGAACGAATCCTCTGGCATAGACATTCCCGCGCGCTGGGCGAGAAACTTAACCGCCTCGATATAATCGAGGTTCTCGATCTTCATTACGAAGGTGATCACGTCGCCGCCGACACCGCATCCGAAGCAGTAAAAAGAGCCGTTTTCGGTATAAATATTAAAAGATGGTGTTTTTTCGCCGTGGAAGGGACACAGTCCGACCATATTCCTGCCGCGGCGCTTCAGGTTAACGTAGGCGGAAGCGACATCGGAGATATCGTTCCTCGCCTTGAGTTCCTGAAGGAATCCGTCAGGCAAAGGCAAATTAACACCACCATTCTTTAATTAATCACATTTATATATACGACAAAATATTGAGTTTTCCTAACTTATTTCATAAAATTTTTCGCCGAGCACCTCGACGGAGAGCTGTCCCGCTGTCGCGTCGGCGAGCTGTTTGTCAAAAGAAGGGAGCTTTTCGCGGGGAATATGGAAGGAAAGTCGAACGTCGTCGCTGAAGGCTGTGTCGTCGACAAATCCTCCCGCGCCGATAATGAGAGTGTTGAGCTTTCCGTACTGAGTATAGGAGCAGTTCAGTGCGCATTCACAGCACAGCGACATCGTGACGATCTCCGACGCCTCGAGCGCGATTTTTGCGCTCTGTGAATAGGCGCGCACAAGTCCGCCCGTACCGAGCAGTACTCCGCCGAAATAGCGCGTGACAACAACGACCACATCGACAACGTCGTTTTTAAGGATAACATCGAGCACGGGCATTCCCGCCGTACCCGACGGCTCTCCGTCGTCGCTGTAGCGTTTTATCTGACCGTCTCTGAGGTGATACGCGTAGACGTTGTGTCTCGCGTCCCAGTGACGCTTTTTTATTTCGGCAATAAAATCGACAGCCTCCTGCTCGCTTTTTACGGGCTTGCAGTAGCCGATAAAGCGCGAGCGTTTTTCGATAAGCTCGTCATATGCCTCGGTTTTAACGGTTTTATACGAATCCATAAAAATCCCCGTTCATATTAAAAGCGCCTACGAGCGCTCTGCCCGCCTGTCCGAACTTGCCAAAAACGGAAAAATCGTAAACAGCGGAATAAAAAAATCCTGTCTATATAGTGAAAAAAGGCGGCAACGAAGCCGCCTTACATTTCATTAATTTACGCCATATTGAAGCGCTTTTTAAATCTGTCAACACGTCCGCCGGTATCAACTAACTTCTGCTTACCGGTAAAGAAAGGGTGACATTTTGAACAAACTTCGACGCGGATGTCCTTCTTGGTGGAACCTGTCTCGATGACGTTTCCGCATGCGCATCTGATTGTTGTCTGCTCGTAGTTCGGATGGATACCATTTTTCATTTCATTCACCTCATTCGGCATATAATTCAAGATAACAGTAGAATTATACAACATCTTTTTTAAAAATGCAAGACTTTTTTTAAAAAAGTGCGGATTTTCTACGACGATTTCAGATAAATCGAATATTCCTCCATACACATATTGAGCGCGCGCATCATAACGGCGTGTTCTTTACCAACATAACGAAAAACTGTATAGTCGGGTTTCATGGAGGTCTGGTCGGCTTTATCGGACGGATAACGCAGGATAAAACCGTAATTTACACAGTTGGCGTCGAGCCACGAATACGCGGCGCTGCCGTACAGACCGCCCTTTTCTTCAGTGGAGAATTTTACGAGCAGTCCCGTCTGAGCCTCGCTCTCCCCTGCCTGCGGCACGACGGACTCCGCCTTAGCCTGAGCCTTTACGCTGGAAAGTCCGTACTTTGTCCTGTAGGCTCTGTACTTCTCCTTATAGAGCTTGTCCTGCTCCTCATAGGAGATATACGCCGAGGAAATATTCAAGCTGAGATTCTGAGCGCGTGCGTCGGAGAGCAGCTTTGAGAGGCTGTCCGCAGCCAGCGTATTAACCGAAAAGCCGTCCACCTTACTGAGCGAAGGCTTGTAGCTTTCATCAAGGGGATTGTTTTTGTTAACAAGAACAGTCAGCTCGCTGTTCTGCTCTTCCTCGTCCGCAATCACGGACTTCTGACGCTCCTCGGCGGGAGCGGAGCTGTTGTTGAAAAAGCTCATACTCACAAACACTGTCGAAACTATGAGCGCGACGAGCAGAACCGCAACGATGATTCTCGCGATTTTCAGTCCCCTGACCGACACTCCGCGGTTTCGGCGGGAGCGTCGGTCAACGGAGAACCTGTTTCTTTTAAAACCTTTGTATGAATTGTTATACATTCAGGTTACTTAATCTCCTTAGTCTCTATTTCCTTAACAGCCATTTCAACGAACTGCTCAAGCGTCATAGCGCCGAGGTCGCCCTCCTTGCGGTGACGTACGGAAACTGTTCCGCTCTCGATATCCTTATCGCCGATAACGAGCATATAAGGAATCTTCTGAACCTGAGCCTCGCGGATTTTATAGCCGATTTTCTCGCTTCTTTCATCAACCTCTACGCGGATTCCCTTAGCCTCAAGCGCTTTCGCGAGCTCGAAAGCCTTATCCTGATGGCGGTCGGCAATCGGGAGAATCTTTACCTGTGTGGGAGCGAGCCACATCGGGAACGCACCCGCGTACTTTTCAATAAGCAGAGCGAGTGTACGCTCGTAGCAGCCGATAGATGTGCGGTGGATGATGTAGGGGTTCTTCTTTTTGCCGTCCTTGTCGACGTACTCCATATCAAACTGCTTAGCGAGCATCTGGTCAACCTGGATCGTGATAAGAGTATCTTCCTTGCCATAAACATTCTTAATCTGGATGTCGAGCTTCGGACCGTAGAACGCCGCCTCGCCGATACCGATCTGATACGGGATCTCGAGGTTGTCGAGAATTTTCTTCATTGTGGACTGAGCCTCGTCCCACTGCTCATCTGTACCCATGTACTTTTCTCTGTCGTCGGGATCCCACTGTGAGAAGCGGTAGCTTACGTCCTCGTAAAGTCCCAGTGTTTTGAGCATAAAGATCGCGAGCTCAAGACATCTGCGGAACTCGTCCTCGAGCTGCTCGGGAGTACACATAAGGTGTCCCTCGGAGATCGTGAACTGACGTACGCGGATAAGACCGTGCATTTCGCCCGAAGCCTCGTTACGGAATAGCGTCGAGGTCTCGTTATATCTGAGCGGCAGGTCGCGGTAGGAACGCTGACGGTTGAGGTAAGCCTGATACTGGAACGGACAAGTCATAGGACGAAGCGCGTAAACCTCGTCGTCCTTCTCGGGGTCGCCGAGCACGAACATACCGTCCTGATAGTGATCCCAGTGACCGCTGATCTTGTAAAGATCGGATTTAGCCATAAAGGGAGTTTTTGTGAGCAGCCAGCCCCTCTTCTGTTCCTCGTCCTCAACGAAACGCTGGAGAAGCTGAATAACTCTCGCGCCCTTGGGGAGCATGATTGGAAGTCCCTGACCGATATAGTCAACTGTTGTGAAGAGCTCGAGCTCACGTCCGAGCTTGTTGTGGTCGCGCTTTTTAGCCTCCTCCATCATTGTGAGGTGCTCCTCAAGCATAGAAGCCTTGGGGAAAGCTACGCCGTATACGCGGCAGAGCTGAGCGTTGTTCGCGTCGCCGCGCCAGTAAGCGCCCGTGCAGTTTGTGAGGGCGATAGCCTTGATTGCGCTGACGTCCATAAGGTGAGGGCCTGCGCAGAGATCAGTGAAATCGTCCTGCTTATAGAAGCTGATTTTCTCGCCCTTGCCGCTGTGCTCTTTGCAGAGCTCAACCTTGTAGGGCTCGTTCATATCCTCAAGCAGCTTAACAGCCTCGTCAGGGTCGAGCTCAAACTTCTCAACCTCGATTTTAGACTTGACAATTTTTTTCATTTCGGTAGTGATTTTGTCGAGATCCTCGCGTGTGAAGGGCTTCTCAACATCGAAGTCGTAGTAGAAGCCGTTATCTACCGCGGGACCGATAGCGCATTTAGCCGAAGGATAGAGGCGCTTTACCGCCTGAGCAAGCACGTGAGACGCAGTATGCCAGAAAGCCTTTTTACCGTCGACATCGTCAAATGTAAGCAGCTCAACCTTGCAGTCGCCGTTAAGCGGTGTACGCAGGTCGACAACAACGCCGTCAACTCTGGCGGCACATACGGACTTGTAAAGTCCCATTCCTATTCCCTTTGCGATTTCAGCGGGCGAAATACCCTCGTCGTACTGATTTACGACTCCGCCCTTAAGTTCAACATTGATCATATTCATTACTCCTTATAAATTGATAAAAAGAAAAGCCCCAATATTCCTTTACGGAATATTGGGGCGATAGCTTATTAAGTACCGCGGTTCCACCCAAATTCGGATGAGCAAACGCCGATAAACACGGCGATTACCGATAACCCTCGTTATGCCGTTAACGGAGCAATCCGCCGCGCCATTTCCTGCGCGGAGCTCAAAGGTGGTAACACGGAGAAACCGCCGCGCGCTCGCACCAACCGCGCGCTCTCTTTGTTGGTCTGATTCCGTATCGTGTCCTTATCAAAGCCGATTAAGATATTGAAAACAGTATAACACCGCCCGCATAAAAAGTCAACACAAAAAACAGCGTTATTTTCAGTCAAAATCTTCTTTTATGCAAAAACCGCATAAGCTTATTCATTATCAACGATTTATGCATTACCGCGCATCTTGTAACAGCCGCCGCGAGGGTGTATAATTCAGTCATAACACAGGAGAGGAGTGTAAGTATGTTTGAATACAAACGCAGGGTTAAATACTACGAAACCGACCGTATGGGCGTTGTTCATCACTCAAATTATCTCAGGATAGTTGAGGAAGCGCGCCTGAGCTGGTGCGACGAAAACATTATGAGTTACAGCGAAATGGAAAAACACGGCTGTATCATTCCCGCGCTGAGCGCCGAGGAAAACTTTATCAACTACCTCAGATTCGACGACGCTTTTACCGTAACAGTAAAGCTTATTGAATACAAAGGCGTAAAAATGACCTTTGCGTACGAAATCCATAATGACAACAGCGGCGAGCTCTGCTACACGGGAAAAAGCTCCCACTTCTTCGCCAAGGATAACGGCGACGAGACTTATTCCCCGTATATAGGATTCAGAAGAGATTTTCCCGACTGCGACAAAAGGCTCAGGGAGTCAGCGGCTCAATCATAAAACGTATTCCTCGTCCTCATCGGTTACGGAAATTCTGTCCTTTATTGTATTAAGGAACAGATGAGCCGCGGGATTGGAGTTGTCCTTTTTCCACGCCGCAACGTAAACAAGGTCGGTTTCTATTCCTCGGAACTCGAGCTTTTTAACCGTTTTTCGGCTGAAGCCGTCAATCAGCTGAGCGGGCAGAATAGAAACGCCCATCCCCGCCTCGACCGCCATATAAATCGAGCGCACATCGTCAAACTCCGTGACGGAGTCGGGCGAAAAATGGAAAGTGCGGAATATATCCATTATTTCCATATATAGTATAGGGCTTTCAGCCTCGGAGAGCAGAATGAACTTCTGGTTCTTCAGCTCCGTGCCGCTGACGGCGTTTCCGACCGTCTCGAAACGGCTCGGCACAAGCAGACTGAGCTTGTCCTTCGAGGTGACCTCAATGTTGAGGTTGTTGCTGTCGGGAATCATATCGCGGAGCATAAAGAAAAAATCGTGCTCCGAGCTGTTGATTGCGGAGGAAATATCCGAACCCGAAAGGCACACCATATCGATCGCGATATTCGGATACAGCTTTGTGAAGCTCTTCAGACAGCGGGTAGGATATTCAACCGATGTCGCGTCATAGGCGAGCCTGAGCCGTCCTCCGCTGCCGCTGTTGAGCTGGCTTACCACGGAGGTTGCCTTGTTGAGCGTGTCGATGATATCCTGAGCGTATGGCAAAAGCAGCTTTCCCTCATTGGTGAGGATAACCTCGCGGCGAGTGCGTTCAAAGAGCTTTACGCCGAACTCCTTCTCGAGGTCGCGGATATATCGGCTGACTGTCGACTGGCTTACGTAGTTGCGCCGCGCCGCCTCCGAAAAGCTGAGCGTACGCGCTACGGAAATAAAGCACTTGAGCTGAATATGGTCCATAACTCCTCCTATGCACAAAGTAAATCAAATCGGCGTAAAAACCGCCGTTTTTGCATTAATAATCGGTTGAATTCATTAAAACAATTTGTTATAATTCAATTATAGCATAAGAGTATGCAATTTTCAAATAAATATTAATTAATCGGAGGTCATTATGGAGAGAATCGTCATCACAGGAATGGGCGCGGTAACGCCGATCGGAATCGGCGTTGACAACTATTGGAACAATCTGCTTGAGGGCAAAAGCGGCATCGACATAATCCGCAGCTTTGACGCGAGCGAGCTCGCGGTTCAGATCGCGGGCGAAGTCAAGGACTTCAACCCCTCGGACTATCTTCCGAAGGACGTCGTAAGAAAGACCGACGCGTTTATGCAGTACGCTTACATCGCCGCCGAGGAGGCTCTCGCCCAGTCACAGGTTGAGATCGTGCCCGAGCGCACGGGAATAATCATGGGCACAGCCATGAGCGGCATCTCCACAATTGCCTTTACTCAGGAGGCGCTGACGGGCGCTTCGCACAAGAAGGTAGGACCTCGCTTTATACCTAAGATTCTCGGCAATATCGCCGCTGCTAATATCGCGATCGCTCACGATATTCAGGGTCCGAGCTTCACAGTATCGACTGCCTGCTCATCAGGCGGCGACGCTATCAATCAGGCGGCTATGCTGCTGAAGGCTGGAAAGGCGGACGTTATGATCGCCGTAGGCGCTGAGTCTGCGCACTGCCCCATCTTCATTTACAGTCTCGCTAACGCGAAGGCTCTCTCCCGCAACAACGACGAGCCCCAGAAGGCTTCACGTCCGTTTGACGAGTCAAGAGACGGATTCGTTATCGGCGAAGGCGGCGGCGCTCTCGTGCTCGAGACTCAATCCCACGCCAAGGCTCGCGGAGCGAAGATCTACGGCGAGCTGCTCGCCTGCGGAAACACCTGTGACGCATATCACGTCACCGCTCCTCACCCCGAGGGACGCGGTGCAATCGCGTGTATGAAACAGGTTCTCGCGGAAGCAGGTCTCAAGCCCGAGGATATCGGATACATCAACGCGCACGGAACCTCAACACCGAAGGGCGACGAGGTTGAGTGCCACTCCGTCACCGAGGTATTCGGCGGCAAAACTCCTCTTGTAAGCTCCACCAAGGGCGCTACAGGTCATATGATGGGCGCAGGCGGAGTAACTGAGGTCATCGCCTGCATAAAGGCAATCGAAACAGGAATCATTCCTCCGACAATCAATCTTGAAAACCCCATAGAGGGCTTTGACATCGACTTCGTGGCGAACGAAGCGAGAAAGGCAGACATCGATTACGCAATGTCAAACGCGTTCGGCTTTGGCGGACAGAACTCCAGCGTAATTGTCGGCAGATATAAATAAGGAGCAATTTATGAGTTACACATATGATATAACAATGTTCAAGGAGACCTTTGAGAGCGAGTTTACATGGCTCAACGGCTTTATGAGAAACGTGAGCCGTTTTGGCGACAAAAGCGCTCTCTTTGACCCCGTAAGCGGCAAAAAGTGGAGCTACAAGGAGCTCAACGCCGAGTGCAACAAGTTTGCCAACGCTATGAAGGCTGACGGTGTAAAAAAGAGCGACATCGTTTTCTATCAGCTCTACAACTCCCCCGAGTTCGTTTTCTCCTATGTCAGCCCGCAGAAAATCGGAGCTATCTCGAACCCCGCGAACTTCAACCTTTCCCCCGGTGAGACTGCCGAGATCATAAATCACAACAAGCCCGTTGTATATATCTATGACAGCACTATCAGGAGCACAGCCGTAAAGGCGCTCGCGATAAGCAAGCACAAGCCGCGAATCGTCATTATGGCGGACTGCGTAGGAAAGAAAGCCGAAGTTCCCGAGGGACACATTCTCTACAGCGATTACGTAAAGAATCAGAGCGAGGAGAATCCCCCGATAGACTTTGAGCCGCACATTTATGACGAGGTGCTAAGGCTTCAGACCTCTGGCACAACAGGCACGCCCAAGGGCGTTCCGCTCAACAACATCAACGAGGTTCTGTCGGCTCACGACGTGCTTATGCACTTCCCTCTCTCGCCTTACGACAAGACGATGAATATGACGCCGTGGTTCCACCGCGGAGGAATTCACTCGGGCGGTCTCACACCCTCGCTTTACGCGGGAGCCGAGATTGTGATTATGAGAGAATTCAACCCCAAGACCACACTTGAATACGTACAGAAGTACAAGGTCACCTTCCTTATCGGCGTTCCGTCCGTTCTCGGTATGCTCGCCTCAAGGCAGGAGAAAAAGCCCAAGGATATCGGCTCTCTCAAGGGCATCGTCACAATGGGCAGTCCGCTTGAAAAGCAGGAGTGCATCCGCTTCCAGACATTGCTCACGCCGAATATTTTCAACGGTTACGGCACAACGGAGTCCTTCTGGAACACCTTCCTTCGTCCGCAGGATCTGCCCGAGATGGCAGGCTCGGCAGGAAGAAGCTGTACCGACGACGAAGTAAGGATTGTAAAGGTTTACGAGGACAGAAAGGCTGAGCCCGACGAGGTCGTTCCCACGGACAGCTCCACAGAGGGTGAAATAATCATCAAGTGTCCCGCAAAAACGACCTACTGCTACGTAGGCAACGAGAAGGTCACCAAGGAAAAGTTCTATAAGGGCTGGATGTACACGGGTGACATCGGAACATGGGACGAAAAGCAGTTCATAACCGTCGCGGGAAGAAAAGACGATATGATTATAAGCAAGGGTGAGAACATCTACCCCGCGCGTATCGAGGAAGCTATAAACGCCTTTGACAGGGTGAGCGAGTGTATCGTCACCTCCGTTCCCGACAAAACGAGAGGCGAGGCTGTCGTCGCGTATGTTATTCCCGCGGACGACACGCTGACTGTCGGCGAGGTTCTGGAATTCTGCAAGAACTCCCCTAACCTCTCGAAGTATCAGGTTCCCAGATATTTCAGACTTATCGAGGACTTCCCGAGAACTGCCACAGGCAAAAAGCAGCACTTCAAGGTCAAGGCTCAGGCAAAGGAAGACCTTGCGAACGGTCTGCTTTTAAGAAAATAATTCTTCAACAGAAAATAACAAAAAGCGGGGGTTGGCTCAAAACTAATTGAGCTGCCCCCGTATTAACAAATACAATTCCATAGTGATAAGTTTTAAGTGAATAGTAATTACTTACGTTTTTTGTATTTATAAAACACAATATTATCCATAATCATTTAATATCACTTATAACTTGTCACTTTCCACTATCGACACAGCATATTTATTTAGGGGAAGGCGCTCGAGCCTCCCCTTTTATTTAATTCAGTTATTATTTATACGAGTGATTTTTCGGCAATGATTCTGCTGATTTCGGATACGTCGCATCTGCCCGTGAACTCAAATCTAACCTTGCCTATGCCCGCGAACCAAACCTCAAGCTCGCTGTCAATATCAAACACGCCCGAGGTCTCAACGGAAAACGCGGAAATTCTTCTGTAAGGGAGTGAAGCGTAGTCCTTTCTCTTGCCCGTTACGCCCTGAACATTGAGAGAAACAATTCTTTTATCGGTAAAGACAACCGTATCGCGCACGCTCTTGTACGCGGAAATTATGTACTCGCCGTTAATCAGAAGCTGCGAAAAACTATCCTCAACCTTTTCCTTCGGAACCATTTTAAGCTTTAACAATGAACCGTTCTGAAAATCAACCATAAATTTCACTCCTCAATTGAATTTATAAGCTCATAGTATCATATTTTTGTCCGCTTTTCAACAAAGAAATTTATTTTCTGCGCAGCGTTCTCAGATACGCCTTGTGTTCCTCGCTGACGCGATAGCTCTCGACGCATTTCTGGATAGTTTTATTGTGCGTCCATTTATCCAGACTGTTCTGCTCGAGATACTTTACAACGCTGTCGTACTGCTTAGCCAACGCCGTCGCAAAGTACCATGCGATCATCATATTTACGTAATACTCGTCGGAGCGTACGCGCGCAACGATTTCGGGATATTCGGGGCTGAATTCCTCGTCAAGATAATGCGCCATCAACATTCCGACAGCGAACCTCACGGTATAAACGCGGTCGCTGTTGATCCACTCCTTTATGCGCGGTAAAAGCTCTCTCCTGTGTTTTTTGAACACCTTCGGGCTGAGCTGGTCGCAGGTCGCCCAGTTATCGACATAAGGCAGAAACGCCTCAACCTCACCGAGGCATTTTTCAAAATCCTTCTCGAGAGAAATAACAAACGCGTGAAGCTGGTACTCATCAAAATAATTATGAGGCAGGACATTAAGGAACTCGTCCTTATCCCCTCTTTTCGCGATTTCCTTAGCCAACGCTCTCAGTGCGGGTGTGCGCACACCGATTACGGTTTCCGCGTTTACAGTAGGAATCAGTTTGCTCTGGAATTCGCGGTAGCCCTCATCACGCAGTTCAAACAATCTGCTCTCAATCTCTTTGTTTATCATAAATTACCTCGCATAATCCGAACTCTGTATTTATTTTATCAATGAATTAATATAAAGTCAAAGATTTTATTCATCATCAACAAAACTTTCGGGATTTTTTCGGCGTATATATCAATATCATAATTCAACGAAAAAATATATAATTATTATAGTAATAATGTGAGGAGGTATGATTATGAGCAAAAAACTGATTTCAATCGCGCTGGCGCTCCTCATTCTACTCAGCTCGTATGCGGCTGAAACGGTATTTGCTTCCGATATCATCATCCTCAACAAGCTGTCTATGGAGGTAAACGACGAAACCGACCTGACGTTTTTTGATCCGAACGGAAAGAAAATAAGCGTCGACTGGATCTGCAATGACACAAGCATCTGCACCGTAAACGACAAGGGAACCGTAAAAGGAAAAAAAGCGGGTGTTTGTATCGTTTACACAACATGGAAAGGAAATCAGTACGGTATCAAAATCACGGTCAAGGAAGAAGAAAAAGTCACTCCCTTCACCATAACCAGAAACTATCTGATAAACAACGGCAAAAAGGCTCAGCGAACAGAAAACGGCGTTATTGAGTACTACAAGGTATGGATCGACGGCGGTATGCATATCAGAGCGACATATTTCGAGAACGGAGTGCTCGAGTTCTCGATGGGCAAGCCGAACGACGACGCAAAACTCGGCAGCCGTGATTTTAAATATGAGATAATTCTCTCAAAGAGCAAATCCAAGAAAAACAAAGCTTACTACTACAAATACCGTACAACGGACTTCAGCCTGTATACCGCGTCGCCACAAAAAGGAACGCTGAACGTCAGCAAGGGGATCGAATTCAAAAGAGCCGAAGGCTCAAAAAAGGTATCGAGCGCGAACACTAAGGCGAACCGTCTTCTTATAAAGGGCTATCCGAAATGGAACAGCATTTTGCAGAAATATACGGGAACATCGATGTCGGCTCTGGGCTTTAAATGCAAAAAGGTGTCGCTCAGCAAAACGACACTCTCGCTCAAAGCAGGAACAAAATACACCCTTAAGCTTAAAAACGCGGTCGCTTCAAGGGTAACGTGGAGCAGCTCGGACAAAAGGTACGCACTCGTATCCTCAAAGGGTGTTGTACGTGCAAAGCGCGCGGGAAGCGCGGTAATAACCGCCAAGCACAACGGCTACAAGTACAAATGCAAGGTAACAATAATACCGAAATAAAGATTTCAAGGGGCGGGCAAAAGCCTGCCCTGATTATTTTGAAAAAGAGACAGATTCGTTCTCCATTGATATTACAAATAATATCTGCTACCATTTTTATATAACCAAAGGCAAAGGAGGGAATATTTTTGAACGAATTAAAAACGACGTTCAAGCGTATGGCGTTTTACTACCTGTTACTGGTTATAAATATCATACCGTGCGGAAGCTTTATCGCCGATGAATTCCCTACCCGAAACCTTTCTGCGATTTATCTGCTTACTCTCTGCGTATGCCTTATCCTTTATTATTCTCACCGCGTTCTTCGTTCGGGCGCACTGTCGGGACTGATGAAAGCGCTTTCATGGATGGCTCTTCTGCTCATACTGCTCCGCGGCATAAAGTACAGCGCGGTAGCGCAGGTAGACATTCTCGCGCGTCACACATGGTATTTGTACTATGTGCCGATGATGCTTTTTCCTCTGTTTTTATTCTACATCTCTCTTCTGATTTCCCCTGAAAAGGATTTTCGGTTCCCGAAGAAATGGTACTGGACTTTAGCCGTATCAGTTATATTCATTCTGCTGATTCTCACAAATGACTATCATCAGCTTATTTTCCGATTCAACCCCGATTTTGTCGACTGGAACGGCGATTACTCCTACGGTCCGCTGTTTTACGTCATACTTTTATGGCGGTACGCGCTATACATTGCGGCATTTATAATACTGATAATAAAATGCCGAATCTCTGATTCAAGAAAAAACGCATGGCTGATAATGATTCCGTTTACAATCGGTATTTTTCTTAACCTCCTGCTTATTCTCGGGAAAATGCCGAAGCCCTTCGGCTCACATCTGATTGAGATTCCCGAGGCAATAACCTTCACAGTGGCAATCGTACTGGAATGTTGTATGCAGTTGGGACTGATTCCGACAAACACGGACTACGGAAAGCTTTTCCGAAGCTTCTCTATTTCCGCGCAAATAACCGATAAAAAAGGGACGCCCGTCTACTTATCGTCTTCGGCAAAGCCTATGACAGCGGAACAGTTCTCTATGAAAAGCGGCTCACGAATCGATGGTCACACCGTTCTGAATAAAATGAGTATTCCCGGCGGCTACAGCTTCTGGAATGACGATATGACGGAGCTTGACCGTCTTAACGACGAGCTTACAGAAGCAAAGGAGGAGCTCGCTCAGGAAGCGGAGTTGATTCGCCTGCGCAACGAATTAAAGAAAAAGGAAACGGTTACGGAACAGCGCACCCGCGTTTATGACAAGATCGCGAGCCGAACCAGAAGACAATCAAAATCAATATCACAACTGGCGAAAACGGCGCGGCTGTCGTCCGACACCGCGCTCAAAGAGGAGTGCCGCAAAAAAATAACTCTTCAGGGCGCGTACATAAAGCGCTACGCAAATCTTATGCTTTTATCGCAGGAGAACAGCGAAATTGAAATCGGAGAGCTTGGACTTTCAGTCTCCGAGGTGCTCCGCTATCTGAATTACTGCGGAATACCGAGTGAGTTTATTAACAGCGCGAAGTGCACAGTACCCTCAGACGCCGCTCTCGCTGCTTTTGAAGCGTTTGAAATTTTGCTCGAAAACAATTACACAAACCTGCTCGGAACATTCGTCAACCTTTCCGAACAGGGAAGCAGCGTGATATTCAAGCTGACACTTGAGAACGCGGCACAGCTTATTACTGACGAAACGGCACAGCGTCTTTTCGCTGTCGGCGTTCAGTGCTCCGCAAGCTCGGAGGATGAAGTCGCCTACATCTGTTTCACCTTACCGAAAGGAGGCGAAGCGGAATGACGCATTTTGATTTGCTTTCGGAGCTTGCGCGTGCTATGTTCGCGCTCTGGGCTTTGCTGCTCTGTCTGGCGGCAATCGGCAGCGCCGTTCTTGCCGCGGTGAGAAAAAGGTATATGTTCACCGTATCCGCTCTGGCTCTCCTTCTCCCCTGCTATTTTATGTGGCAGATAATATTTGATATTTCACTGCATTTCGGAACGGATAAAATCTCACGCCTCAGCGCATGGACAGGCGGACTGCCGTGGATAACATGGCTGACAGCCTTTATTATACTGACGGCGGCGGCAGTTCTGCTGCTTATCCTTAACATAAGATACGACAGAAACTATATCACAACGGGAACGATCAAGCTCTGTCTCGATAAGATGCCGTGCGGAATATGCTGCTGGCGCGAAAGCGGACGCGTGCTGTTCTCAAACATCTGTATGAATCAGCTCAGCATCGACATTACAGGCAGACAACTTCTAAACGGAAACCAGTTCCGCGACGCTGTATCCGACGGAATACTGAATGTGAGCGGCAAGGTCTGGCGCTTTGCGTACCGCGAGATTGTCGTGGATAACAACCGTCTTTACGAAATGATTGCGTCGGACATCACCGCGGAATACGCTAAAACCGAAGCGCTGAAAAAAGATAAGACTGAGCTCTCGCGCCTTAACAGCGAGCTCAGCGATTACTATACGAGCATTGACGAGTCGGTAAAACGCCAGGAAATACTTCAGGCGAAGATGAATATTCACGACGAAATGAACCGACTTATGCTCTCGACAACAGCGGCGTATAAGGACGATACAAAAGCGCTCGACGATATTTTCGCGCTCTGGGAACAGAACGCGCTGCTGCTCTGTATGGAAGCGGACAAAAAGAAAGACCTTAACAAAACCAAATCAATGGACTCACTGGCTAACGCGCTCGGCATAAAGCTCATTTGGCTCGGTGAGCTGCCTAAGACTCTCGATGACAGACAGAGGGAGCTGTTTTACTTTACCGCGCAGGAAGCGATCATCAACGCAGTAAAACACGCGCGGGCAAAAAATATGGAAATAACCTTTGAGCAAACGGACGACACGCTCTCCTGCCGCTTTACAAACAACGGAAAGCTGCCGCGCGGCGAGGTGCGATTTGAGGGAGGTCTCGCAAATATCGCGCTGCTTGCCGAAAAGCAGGGCGCGGCAATTAACACCGAAATCGGAGAAGCGTTTACGCTCGTTCTGTGCTTGCCGCTGCGAAAAAAGATGTAAAAATCATACTATTGGCTGATGTATTTTCACATTTTCGGGTGTAAAATATAAGCAAG
>JAHLBL010000001.1 GCA_020625635.1 bacterium | reverse complement strand
GACAACAGCCTTTCCTCGGTAGAGACCGAGTGCATTTACTACGTCGGAACTAACGATCCAGACAAGACGGTCGAGAAAACGATTCTCGTCACAGGCAATATGTTCTCGTGCCCGAGCACTATGCCCGATGTAAAGCTGTCGTTCGCCAACGTAGCCGCTGAGATCTATGAAAATAAGAACGTCACGGGCGAAGAGGTTACGATCCGCGCAAAGGGCGATTCCGATAAGAAATATAAAGTCCTGCGCGGTCAGACGGGACTTGATACGCTGACCTCCGAGCAGGTCGAGGACGCAACTCTTCTGAGCTGGACAACCTCCGACGCGATCGACGGCGTCCGCGTTTACAGCCTGAGTGAGGAAGGCAGAACATTACTCGGCAACACCTTAGAGACCTCGTTCTCCGTACCGACAACGGAACCTGCCGCCTATGAGGCAGCACCTTATAATTCGTTAACGGAAATAAAAGTTGTAGGCGTGCCTATGACAGTGGAATGATAATAAATAGAATATAAAAACGGTCGGGCAGACAGGTTGAAAAACCTTATCTGTCCGACCATGTTATTGCTGTTATTTACGGAATTAAATAGCGATCGGGATTTAAAACCCAACGTCCCTGACCTCGAACTCTCTGCCGTTAAGATAGCCGAGCCTGCCCGAGTCGTCCTTAAACGCGAATTTCAGCTTATAGGAGTAGAGCGCCTGATACTTTCCGCTTATAAAATTCTTCTTGTTTTTTCCGTACTTGCTGTCGCCCACGAGCGGATGACCGATAAAAGCCATATGCGCCCTGATTTGATGCGTCCTGCCCGTATGGAGCAGCACCTCGCAGAGCGACACGTCGCCGCGGCTTTCGAGCACGCGGTACTCGGTTATTATCTCCTTTGCTCCGTCGGACGGCTTGCGCGACACGGTGACCGTGTTTGTGCTGTTGTTCTTTTTCAGCCAGTCCTTAAGCACCGCGGTCTTGCGTTTGGGAGTGCCGCACACCAGACAGAGATAGTACTTCTCGATCTCTCTCGTGCGTAGCTTTTCGTTGAGGATCCGCAGGCTCTCGGCGTTTTTGGCGGCTATAACGATACCGCCCGTGTTTCTGTCGATGCGGTTTACGAGAGCGGGGGAGAAGGACTTTTCCTGTTCCGGGTCGTACTCGCCTTTGTTGTACAGGTAGTGCTGTACGCGCATAACGAGACTGTCGAAGTGATAGCTCTTGTCCTGATGGACTATCAGCCCCGGCTTCTTGTCGAGCAGAATCAGATTTTCGTCCTCGTACACGATGTCGAGCTTGTCGGGCGCTTTAAGGAATTCATAGTTTTTCTGTTCGCTCTCCTCGAAGAACTCGTCCTTAATATAAAGCGTCAGAACATCACCCGCCCTGACAAAATCGCTTTTGTCGCACTTTTTGCCGTTGAGCTTGATGTATTTGGTGCGTATGTATTTGTACATCAGCGACTTCGGCATCGTCCTGAACCGCTTGGAAAGGAATTTGTCGAGGCGCTGACCTGCGTCGTTTTCGTTAATGGTAATCTGTCTCATAGGGCTATTATAGTATCGGGAAACGGGAATGTCAATATTTCCGGGGAGCGGTTCGGCGCAGAGAGCCTTTGGGAATAACTTTTATTCACACATTACGCTCCTGTGCGTACCCTGTTAAGGGGTGATTAAATGATAACTTATCGACATCAGATTTCCGTGGCGCTCGCGTTTGGACTGGGGCTGCTGCTCGCGACGGTTCTGCCGTGCAGGTGGGTGCTGATAATTTCACTTGTCACCGTAATACTACTGGCGATATCGCTTTGCAGGAGGCAGTTATGAAAGTTGTACTTATCGAAAACCCGAAGTTCATATCCTTTTTCCTCAGGAAAATATTCGGAATACCGAAATTACCGCGCATTGCGGAATACTGAACAAATAATAAACAAATAAAAATTGTAAAAAAGATACCGCATATGCAAAATGCTGATTTTTGTGTGTGCGGTGTTTTTTGTGTTGATATAACTGTCCTCTTGTTGTATAATAAAACATAATTGGGGGAAAGATTCTCCAAATCTTTAAAAAGGAGTTTTGAAATGAAATTTCCAAAGAAGCTTTCATCGCTTATTCTTGTGCTGATTCTTGTTGCTTCGTGTGTTGCCGAGGGTGTTATTTCAACATCGGCGGCAGGCGATAAGCTCGCGAAGTATTACGCTACCAACCCCGGCGGTAAGGTCGGCGTTAAGAAGACGATCACTATCGACGGTGACGGCAGCGACTGGTCCGATGATATGAAGATCGCTACAACAGGCGCGTGGGACGTTGCCAACCACTGGAAGGGCGCTCACGAAAACTGCCTTATCGACGCCGCTGGACTTTATGCCGCGTGGGATGATAAGAACCTCTATATCGGTATGCAGTACGTCAATACTACAGATACATGGCAGAACGCGGGCGACGCTTCGCTGATGGACGGCGGTAAGATGGGCGATCTGCACCTCATTCTCGCTCTCAGCGTAAACCCCTCCTCACCCGGTATGACAGGTAAGGTAAAGAAGCGGTGATTATATCTGGGGCGATAAAATCGACTACAAAACCCACGTTGACCACCTGTTCTATATGAGCACAAAGGCTGGTTCGGGTGATCCCGGACACTTCACAGCCGCCGATGCCTCGGGTAACTCCGACTATAAAACTAACTGCAAATTGTTCAAATCCGAGGGCATTGAGTACAAGATGTATGACGGCAACGTAGGCAGCAGCATCTGGGGACTTAACGATTCTCAGTCGCCCGATGATGTTTGCTCCGACAGCGCTGACTGGGTTGATTATAAGACATATAAGGGAAGCAAGGGCGTACATAATACCAAGTACGACAGCTTCTATGAGATGAAGATCCCGCTCTCTGTTCTTGGAATTACAGCGAGCCAGCTGACCTCAAAGGGTATCGGCGCTATGACTCTCTGCGGCAGAGGCGAATCCGCTCTCGACTGCTGCCCCTTTGACCTCAGCATGGTTGATAATGTAAAGGGCAATTACACCGCGGATCCCAGTACCTCTCACGAGAAGGACGACGTTGACGAGATTACCGCTCCCCTCGCGAGAATCGGTAAGTCGGACGGCAGCGTAGTTATAGTCGAGCCTGAAACCGAGACGGTTACAGAGACAGAGACCGAGACTGAGACAGAGACCGAAACCGTAACGGAAACAGAGCCCGCTCCCAAGTATGAGTTAGGCGACGTAGACCGCAGCGGAAAGGTCAACATCAAGGACTGCACCGAGATCCAGAAGAGCATCGCGTCTATCTCCGAGCTCGACGAAGAGCAGAAGAAGCTCGCCGATTATGACGGCGACACGCGTGTAACGATCAAGGACTGCACGGCGATCCAGAAGTTTATCGCGGGAATCGCGTAAGCACAATTTAAAACGATATCAGCGGGACAGCTCAAGCTTAAAGAGCTGTCCCGTTTTTGTGCGATTGAACAGTGATAATAAGTCGCGCAAAGTTGAAAATAATAAAAGCTATTTTCGGGCAGACGGGTTGTTTTTTGCAGCCGTCTGCCAGACTGTTTTTTCCTTCGTAGGGAACTGTTTGACTCCGCCGTTTTGCACGGTTATTATTGGAGGGATAGAGCGCTGAGCGGCGCTTTTTGTCCTTTCCGAAGCTTAAACTGTCATATTCTCCGATCCCTCGCATATACATTTACCAGCACCGAAAAGGAGAGAAAACACTATGGAATTTACCCTGAACAAAATCCCGCTTGGGACACTGTGCGCTCAGCCCGACACAGTTTCCGAGCAGCCTGTCGATATTGACTTTACACTGCCCGATTACTGTCCCGATATCGAGAAAATCCTTAAATGTAAGATCACACCGAAAATATACAACAGAGCGCTGAGCGGTGGTCAGCTCACTGTCGACGGCGCAACCGTCGTCACGATACTTTACACCGACGCGTCGGGCGGTCTGCGCGTTTGTGAGCAGACCGTGCCTTACAGCGTCGCTTTTCCCGTGAAGGACACGCCCGAGTGCTATGCCCTCGATACGTATACAAAGCCCGAATATGTCAACTGCCGCGCGCTGTCCCAGAGACGGCTGACCGTTCACGGGGCTTTTTCGCTGTACGCGAGAGTGCTGCAGAGCTGTCCCGTCGAGCTGTGTTCGCCCTGTGAGGAGAGCGCGCTTGAGTACAACACCTCGGAGATCCCCGCAAGCTCGCTCAGCGCGTTTTGCAGCGAGCAGTTCACCGCGGGTGACGGTATCAAGGTAACCAACAAGCCCTCGGTCGCGGTCGTGCTCGACAGCAGCGTCCGCGCCGATGTGACGGGCTTCAAGCTCATTCCCGATAAGCTTATGCTCAACGGCGAGCTCGCCGTGCATATGCTCTATCTTTCCGCTCCCGACAGCGGTTCTGTCGAAACACTCGATTATACGATCCCGTTTACGGAGGTTATCGACTGCCGCGGGCTTACCGAGGAGAGCGAGGTCTGTCCCGTTCTGAGCGTGCTCTCCTACGAAATAAGACTTAAAAACGACATTATGTCCGAGAGCCCGATCGTCGATGTTGAGGCTCGGCTGAACGCGCTCGTGACCGCTTATTCACGGAAAAACGTGACCGTTATCCTTGACGCTTACAGCACGGAGCTGGCGGTGGTTCCCGAGCTTTCGCAGATCAAGGTCCCGTTCAACACGTCCGTGCTCAGCGATACGTTCATACATAAGGACACGCTCGACGATCTTGAGCTCGGCGAGATAATAGATATACGCGCCGACGTTGTGCCGCTGACGCCCTCACTCGGTGAAAAGTCGATAACTCTCGGGGCGAGAATGTCGGTACAGATACTCGGCAGAAATGCTGACGGAGAGCTCGTTTATCTCGAGCGTTCAAAGGAGATTTCGCGTGAGATCATCACGGAGCAGGATTTTGAAAACGTCGAAAGCTGTTCTGTGTCGGTTGTGAGTCTGAGCTACAGAATGGGCGAGAACAACACCGTTGAAATACGCCTCGAGCTGCGTTACTGTGTCACTGTCTGTGAGACAAGACAGCTCAGCGCCGTTACGGCGGTCACCGCTGACGAGAGCGCGAAGCTCACCCGTAAGCCCTGCGCGCTGATACTCTACTACGCGGATGAGGGAGAGCGGATTTGGGATATCGCGAAATTTTACAATATTTCGGTCAGCTCCGTCGCGAGAGAAAACGAGCTTGCGGAGGATGTGCTGTCCGCACCGCGGATGCTGCTGATTCCGACGGCGTGAGCAGGCTTTATATGTCGGCTCAACGGTCTGTCAGCCCACGACAGAGAAAGGCAAACATAATGTGGGCGGAAAGGTTATGATTATTATGGAAGAAAAGTCAGTATACAAAGATATCTCACGCCGCACCGACGGCGATGTATATATAGGCGTTGTCGGACCTGTCCGTTCGGGCAAGAGCACGTTTATAAAACAGTTTATGGACACTATCGTCCTGCCGAATATCAACGACGAGGGCGTATACGCCAGAACCGTTGACGAGCTGCCGCAGTCGTCGGGCGGACGAACAATAATGACTACCGAGCCGAAATTCATTCCCGAGGAGGCTGTCGAGATAACCCTCGCCGATAAGGCTAACCTGAAGGTGAGGATGGTTGACTGCGTAGGCTATATCGTGGACAGCGCGCTCGGCTATATAGAGGAGGACACTCCCCGAATGGTGAAAACGCCGTGGTTTGACGACGAGATCCCGTTTGAACAGGCGGCGGAGCTTGGCACAAAGAAGGTTATCACCGACCACAGCACGATCGGTCTTGTTGTGACGACCGACGGCTCTATTACCGATTTGCCGCGCGAGGAATACGCGGCAGCGGAGAAGCGCGTTATAGACGAGCTAAAGTCGATAAACAAGCCGTTTATCGTGCTCCTCAATACTGTGAACCCACGCGCTGAATCAGCCGCGAGGCTCGCTGGGGAGATGGCGGCGTCCTATCAGGTTCCCGTTATCCCCGTGAGCTGTCTTGAACTCGACGAAACAGAAATCAAGCGCATACTTGCTCAGCTGCTCTTTGAATTCCCGATACGCGAGATTGACGTGGACATCCCGAAGTGGGTTGTTACTCTTCCCGCGGATCATCCGATTAAGACTGGCATTTTCTCGGCGATCAGGGAATCTGCCGCCAAGGTGGAGAAGATCCGCCAGATACAGGACGCGCTGAACGAAATCGCGGACTGCGATATGATCGACTTCTCGCGCCTGTGTGATCTGAATCTCGGCAAGGGAGAGGCGGCGATATCGGTTTCCGTACAGGGAGGTCTGTTCTATCAGGTGCTCTCGGAGCGCACGGGGCTTGATATAAGCGACGAGTGCTCGCTGCTCGAGTGCGTCACAACGCTTTCAAACAGTCAGCGCGAATTTGATAAGATCGCTCAGGCTTACCGCCAGGTTCAGGATACGGGCTACGGTATCGTCACGCCTACGATCGAGGAACTGAGCCTCGAGGAGCCGCAGATTATCAAGCAGTCGGGCAAATACGGAATCAGGCTGAGAGCCTCCGCGCCCTCTATTCATATGATGAAGGTCAATACAAAGACGGAGGTCACGCCGATTGTCGGAAGCGAGCAGCAGAGCCAGGAGCTTGTAAATTATATGCTCAAGGAGTTCGAGGAGGATCCCGCGAAGATCTGGCAGTCGGATATTTTCGGAAAGAGCGTCCACGAGCTCGTCAACGAAGGGCTGCATAACAAGCTTTGCCGTATGCCGTCCGACGCGCGCGCGAAGATAGGGGAGACGATTGAAAAAATAATTAATAACGGATGCAACGGATTGCTGTGCATTATTCTGTAATAGAATTATTATCTTTGGGCTTGCTGTTTCTGAGCCAAACAAAAACCCACAAATATTCACATATTAATCTTAAAAAACTGTAAAAATTCCCGAAAATCCGAAAACTGAATATTTTTCGTTGAAGTTTACCCCCATATTAAGTATAATTACAGTGTATGTAAGAATTAATATGGGGGTATATATTAATGGATTTTATGGAAAAATTTAATATATCCGTTTCAATGCTTCTGACGGGCTTTACGATAGTATTTTCCGTACTGATTTTCCTGATTTTCTTAATCTGGGCTTACGGTACTCTCGTCAACTCGGTTCAGAACGCTCTCAGGGAAAGAAAAATCCGTAAGGAGCAGGAGGCTTTTGAAAAAGAAGAAGCCGAGCGTCCTCCCGTGGAGATCAAGCCCGTTGCCGAAAGCGCGCCTCCCGCGCCTGTTATCGGCGGTGTTCCCGATGAGATCGTTGCGGTTATTTCTGCCGCTGTTTACAGTATGTACGGTTCCAAGGAAAAGGTTAAGATAAAAAGCATCAAGCGGGCGAAAACACGCTCCGCATGGGCTAACGCGGGTGTTCTCGACAACACCAGACCTTTTTAACCGAATCTATTTTTGATGAAAGGAACCTTAGAATGGATATTTTAAACAGCTTCTGGAAAGGAATTGAAGGCATCTTCACTTCCTCAGGCATAAATAATTTGGGATGGCAGAACTACGTAATGATAGGTATCGCCTGCGTTCTGTTCTTCCTCGCAATAAAAAAGCAGTTCGAACCGCTTCTCCTTCTTCCTATCGCGTTCGGTATGCTGCTCGTAAACCTTTTCCCCGCGATCACGGCTCCGCCCGAGACAAGTCTCGTGCCGTTCGACCCGCTCGTTCCCGAGCAGGCTGAGCACTACGCCGCTTACGCCAAAACGGTTATCGGCGATCAGACCTTCGCCAACGTTCCCCAGAACGGCGGATTGTTCTACTATCTCTATCAGGGCGTTAAGCTCGGTATCTATCCTCCGCTGATTTTCCTCGGCGTAGGCGCTATGACCGATTTCGGTCCGCTTATCGCGAATCCGAAGAGCTTCATCCTCGGCGCGGCTGCTCAGATAGGTATTTTCGTTACGTTTATCGGCGCTATTTTCCTCGGCTTCACACGTCCCGAGGCGGGCGCTATCGGTATTATCGGCGGCGCTGACGGTCCTACGGCTATTTTCGTTACGACTAAGCTCGCTCCACATCTTCTCGGCTCAATCGCGATAGCGGCTTACTCGTATATGGCTCTCGTGCCGATCATTCAGCCCCCCATTATGCGCGCTCTCACAACAAAGAAGGAGAGAGCCGTTGTTATGGAGCAGCTCCGTCCCGTATCCAAGCTCGAGAAGATTATCTTCCCGATCCTTATCGTAATCATCATTTCGATTCTGCTTCCCGACGCGGCTCCGCTGGTCGGTATGCTGATGTTTGGTAACCTCCTCAAGGAGTCGGGCGTCTGCGACAGACTTTCAAAGACAGCTCAGAACGAGCTTATGAATATCATCACGATTTTCCTCGGCACAACCGTAGGCGCTACCGCGACAGGAGCGAACTTCCTCTCGCTGAGTACGCTGAAGATTATCGCGCTCGGACTTATAGCCTTTATGATGGGCTCGGCGTTCGGTGTGCTTTTCGGAAAGCTGATGTACAAGTTTACGGGCGGAAAGGTTAATCCGCTTATCGGCTCGGCGGGCGTTTCGGCAGTTCCTATGGCGGCTCGTGTATCTCAGAAGGTCGGTCAGGAGGAAAATCCAGGCAACTTCCTTCTCATGCATGCTATGGGTCCGAACGTAGCGGGTGTAATCGGTTCCGCGGTTGCCGCGGGCGTTCTCCTCAGCGTATGCCCAGTATAACAGTGAAACAATAAGAAGAAAGCGTCTGACAAATTTTTTTGGTCGGACGCTTTCTTTATATAGAGATTCCACAAATTTCAGCAAAATAATTCTTATTCAGAAATATAATTGCATTTGTATAGTCTATAATAGGAAGGTAAATTATTTTGGGAGGGTATGAGATGCCGAAGGATTTAACTCCTCAAAAGATAATCGGTATGCTTCTGCGACACATTAAGCTGATTTTTCTTATCGCTGTGCTTGTGACGCTTATCGCTTACGGTTACTCTACATTTTTCATAACACCTGTATATTCCGCGTCCTCAACCATTCATATCTGGTATACAAAAGAGGACTTCAATCAATATGCTACTCAGGCAACGAGCGTTTACGGCAACCGCCGAGCCGATACGGGCGGTATCACCGCGTCTGCTTCTCTTGCAAGCAACTGCGTAATTCTATTCCAGCAGTCGCCTATGATGACACAGTACTTCAGCAGCGGCTCTGTTTCCATTTCACAGGTATCGGAATCGAATGTTATCCAGTTTACCGTAACGTCCTCGAACCCGAAGATCTGCTCCAATGTAGCGAACCAGCTCGCTGACGCCGCTCCCGAATGCTTCGAGTCTTTCTTCGGTGACGTTGGTACAGTAAAAACGATCAGAACCGCGACTGAGCCTACGAGCCCGATCTCGCCGAATATCAACAGAAATACTATGATAGGCGCGATAATCGGCTTCATTATCGGCGTTCTGCTCGCGTTCTTCCTCGAAATCATCGACACTACCCTTAAGCCGGGCGATGACCTCGCCAAGCTTTACGGACTGCCTGTGTTCGCTGAGATTGTGGACTTTGAAAAGGAGGGTTAATGTATGAAAATTAAGCTTCCCAGCCACAAAATCAAGGAAAATAAGGTGCAGACCGAATCGACAAAGGCTAAAAAGAATAAGAAGGACGAGAAGAACGTCCTCAGTGAAAAAAGTAAATTTGCCATAGTTGAGGCGTATAAATCCGCGAGAACCAATATTATGTTCTCTCTTTCAGCCTCGGATAAAAAGGCTTTCTGTATCACATCCTACGCAAAGGGCGACGGTAAAAGTACGGTTGCCGCGAACCTTGCGATTTCCTTCTCGAAGATGGGAAAGAAGGTCCTGCTTATAGACTGCGACCTGCGACGCCCGAATATTCACAATATTCTTAAGCTCGAGAACAGAGCGGGCTTCTCGGATATGGTCGGTCGAATGGTAGTTTTCGACGATGTTGTACACCGCGACGTGCTTCCGTGCCTCGATGTACTGACATCGGGTACGATCCCGCCTAACCCGTCCGAGCTTATCTGCTCGCCCGAGGTTACGCGCTTTATCGAGAGAATCAACCGCGAGTACGACTACATTATTTTCGACTCGCCGCCTATAGGCGTTGTATCCGACGCGCTGCTGCTCAAGGAGCACGTTTCGGGCTATATCCTCGTAACGCGTGAGAGAAAAACAACTCACGGCGATATCGAACGTCTGCTCAATAATATCAAGCTTGCCGACGCTAAGCCGCTCGGATTTATCCGCGTAGGTGTTACGCACGAGGGCAAGAGAGGCAGAAGAGGCTACTACTATTATTACTACTATCAGTATTATTAATAAGTCAAACAGGGCGGTTCAATTTGAACCGCCTTTTTCCTTGACAAAACACGGATTTTACTGCATATACATTATATAAACTTCATCTCATAACTATATTATCTGAACCGTTCTGTTAATTGTATATTGTTAATCACACGTTGCTGTCGGTTATTTTGTTCAAATCTACAGATTACGCAAGTTAGTAGTAAAAAACTTGCATTTTTTAGAAAAATGTAGTAAAATATCAACTGTTGACTAATCGAATTTGAAATTTTGAAAAAAGGAGTAATCAAAATGGATTATATGAAATTCACCGGAGACACTCTTGCCAACGAGATTTCATCACTTGTAAAGAGTTATGAGGGCTACAAGGCTATGGGACTCTCGCTCAATATGGCGCGCGGAAAGCCTTCTCCCGAGCAGCTCGACCTTTCGATGGGTATGCTCGACTGCCTCACCTCGAAGGATGTTCTCAACGCGAGCGACGGTACCGACTGCCGCAACTACGGCGGATTTGACGGTATTCCCGAGTGTAAGGAGATTTTCGCCAAGCTCCTCGGAGTAGAGACCGATGACGTATTTGTCGGCGGCAACTCCAGCTTAAATATGATGTTCGACACGATTTCCACATTTATGACTTCTCCGCTGTACGAGGACACCGAGCCGTGGCTCAATGTTCAGAACAGAAAGTTCCTCTGTCCCGTACCCGGTTATGACCGCCACTTCGGTATCACTGGCTACTTTGGCTTCAAGATGATTCCAGTTCCGATGAACGAGGACGGTCCCGATATGAATATCGTAGAGAGACTTGTTGCAGAGGATGACACGATCAAGGGTATCTGGTGCGTTCCGAAGTACTCGAATCCCACGGGTATCACTTATTCCGACGATGTTGTCCGCCGTTTCGCGGCTTTAAGACCTGCCGCGAAGGATTTCCGCATTATGTGGGACAACGCGTACTGTGTACATGATGTCACCGACACACCCGACAATCTTCTCAACCTCATGGACGAGTGCAAGAAGTACGGCAACGAGGATTTGCCGATTATGTTCTGCTCGACCTCAAAGATTTCATTCTCGGGCTCGGGCGTTGCGGCTCTGGCGACAGACAAGCACAATATGAAGGTTCTCCGCGGTAAATACAATTACCAGACCATCGGTTACGATAAGGTTAATATGCTCCGTCACGTCAAGTTCTTCGGCGGTTACGAGGGACTTTTAGACCATATGAAGAAGCACAAGGCTATCCTCAAGCCAAAGTTCGAGACAGTTCTCAGCAAGCTTGAAAGTGAGCTTTCCGGACTCGGTATCGCGAGCTGGACACGTCCGAACGGCGGTTATTTTGTAAGCGTCAACGTATACAACGGCACCGCGAAGAGAGTTGTTGAGCTGTGCAAGAACGCAGGTGTTACACTCACGAACGCCGGCGCTACCTTCCCGTACGGCGACCCCGACGACAGCAATATCCGCATTGCGCCTTCGTTCCCGTCGGTTGAGGAGCTCAGTCTCGCTATGGATATCTTCTGCGTTTGCGTCCGTCTGGCGGCTGCCGAGAGACTTGTATAAAACGGATTACAGAAAAACCGATAATGCCCCTGAGTCTATAGTCGGAGGTTATTATCGTAGTTCAGCGGCTGAATAAAATTTTCTGCTGAATTTATGCTGTTTGCTTCGAAAAAAGCAAACATTTGAAAAATTTAAGATACATATTGACATTTTTTCAAAAAAACTTTATAATAACTCTGTTACGTCTGTACGTATGTATTCGTAACAGAGTTATTCTGTTTATACGTGCGGATATGAGAAAATATTTGGAGGTCCAATGGCATGAAAAGAATTCCCAAAGCCGTGTTTTTCATCGTTGCCATTCTGATCCTTGCTTTTTCGTTTACCTCGGTATTCGGTCTTTCCTACTATGTAGGCGACAACAGGCAGACGATTGTTAAGGGAATCGGTGACATTCGATGGGGCACAGACATCAGGGGCGGCGTCGAGGCTACATTCCAGCCTGCAAACGGTGTAAACGCCACAGATAAGCAGCTTGAGTCCGCTAAGTCTATTATCGAAACCCGTATGGTTTCCCAGGGTATCACAGACTACGAGCTCTACGCTGATAACAACACCGACCGTATTATCGTTCGTTATCCTTGGAAAGAGGACGAGTCCTCTTACAACGTTGAGGAAGCGATTCAGGAAATCAGTTCAACAGCTAAGCTTACATTCCGTCCAGGCAACGAGCACAAGGATACAGCTATAGGCTCGGACGGTGAGCCCGTATACAAAACTCCTACAGGCGACACCGAGACCATTCTTATGGACGGTTCTATGGTAGAGAGCGCTGAGTCCCGCGTAGATGACAAGGGACAGAACATCGTTCTCCTTACACTCACAAAAGAGGGTAAGCAGAAGTTTGCCGATATCACACAGGAATATGTCGGCAAGGTAGTCTCCATCTGGATGGATGACATGATGCTTTCCGCTCCTACGATTCAGGACGTTATCACAGGCGGCGAAGCCACAATTTCGGGAAGCTTCACAGCCGAGTCAGCATCAGCCCTCGCCAAGAAAATTTCGGCAGGTGCTATGCCGATCGACCTCGAGACAGTAAGCTCGGGTTCGATCTCCGCTTCACTCGGTGAGAACGCTCTCACGGCTATGGCATACGCGGGTGTTATCGCGTTTATCCTTATCGCGATCTTTATGATTGTTATGTATCGTCTCCCCGGTCTCATCGCCGTAATCGCCCTCACAGGTCAGATGGGTATCACCATCGCGGCTATCTCGGGTTACTTCCCTGTATTCAATTCCTTCACAATGACGCTTCCCGGTATCGCGGGTCTCATACTTTCAATCGGTATGGGCGTTGACGCCAACGTTATCACCTCGGAGCGTATCATCGAGGAAATGCGTTCGGGACGTACTCTTGACGGCGCTCTCGACAGAGGTACAAAGAGCTCGCTCTCCGCTATCATCGACGGTAATATGACCATCGTAATCGTAGCGATCATCCTCCTGCTCGTGTTCGGTCCCACAAACATCCTCTCATGGATTTTCGGTCAGTCCACAACAGGTACGATTTATTCCTTTGGTTACACACTCCTCATCGGCGTTATTTCAAACTTCATTATGGGTATCGGTTTGAGCCGTGTAATGCTCAGAGCAGTCGCGGGCTTCAAATGGGCACGTCATAAGTGGCTGTATGGAGGTGCGAAAGATGGCAAATAATCAGTTTACTAAGGTGTCCTATGAGGACAAGCTTCTCGTAAGAGGCAAGCCCGCCAAGAACTTTATCGGAAAGAAGAAGATCTTCTTCGGGCTTTCGATCGCAATTATAGCTATCGGTATCATCTGCAACATTATCTTCGGCACCACGCTCGACATCCAGTTCAGCGGCGGTACAATGCTCAAGTATAAGTATTCGGGTGAAATCGACCAGAGCGCTGTTGAGTCGCTCTTCCAGAAGGAAACCCCTGACAATATCGTTACGTTTTCATACTCACAGGACTTTGTTAACCATACAAATATGATCAGCGTACAGTTCTCAGGCACAAATACAATCAAGACTGAGCTTCAGGCTGATATCACAAAGGCAGTTCAGAAGGCGTTCCCCAAGAACGATTTCGTGCTCGAGACAAGCACGTCCGTTGACTCTACAATGGGCTTCAGCTTCCTTCTCAAGTGTCTCTTCGCGGTTGCTATCGCGGGCGCGCTGATGGTGCTCTACGTAACGCTCCGATTCAAGAAAATCGGCGGTCTCTCCGCGGGTGTGTTCGGACTTGTAGCACTGTTCCACGACCTCGCGATCATCTACTTCTTCTACGTAATCTTCCGTATGCCGATCGACTCGAGCTTCATGGCTGTAGCGCTTATGATTCTCGGTTACTCGCTGAACGATACAGTCGTTGTTTACGACCGTGTACGTGAGGAGAGAAGAAACCTCGGCTACAAGGCTGACATCGCTGACGTGTTCAACGTTTCCGCCTCCAAGGTTATGCGCCGTACAATCGTTACTTCGATCACAACGATTGCCGCTGTAGTGATTGTATTCATCTTCTCGATCGTATTCAACCTCGATTCCGTTAGAGCGTTCGCTCTTCCGATGATCATCGGTCTTGTATCGGGTTGTTATTCCTCTCTCTGTATCGCAGGTCCCCTTTGGGTTATGTGGCAGAAGAGACCCGGCAACAAGAACAAGAAGAAAAAATAAAAAGCTCGAAAGGCTGTCTCAAAACAGGGACAGCCTTTTGTTTGAATTATCAGCCCTTTTAACGGGCGGTAAGGGTGTTGTTTTATGAAAAGGTTTTTCGCTTTACTGCTTGCTGTTATTCTATCCGTTCCCGCTCTTTGCGCGTGCAAGGGTTCGGGCTCGGAAAAGCTAAAAATTGTCGCGACAATATTCCCGTATTACGATATCGCCCGCTCTGTCGCGGGGGATAAGGCAGAGGTAAGTATGCTCGTTCCCGCGGGAAGTGAGACTCACGAGTACGAGCCTACGCCGCAGGATATCGTCGACATCAACAAGGCGGATATTTTTATATACAACGGCGGCGAGAGCGACGAGTGGGTCAACGGCATACTCGAGTCTGTCGACTCCGACGTTAAGGTGCTTAAGATGTTCGACGTCGCGGATAAGCTGTACGAGGAGGATATCGACGGCAACAAGGGTGACGAGTACGACGAGCACATCTGGACTTCTTTTTCTAATATGAAGCTTTTCACTACGGCGATTTCCGAGAGTATGCAGTCGTGCGATTCCGATAACGCCGAAACATATAAATCTTCCGCTAAGTCCTATATCTCCGACCTCGAAAAGCTCGACGGCGAATTCAGGTCAATGATAAAGGCTTCCACTCGCAAAACTATGGTCGTTGCCGACAGATTTCCGCTTCTTTACTTTGTAACGGAGCTCGGGCTCGACCGTATAAGCGCCTTTCCGGGCTGCTCAACCGAAACCCAGCCCTCGATCAAGACTGTTAAGCGCATTACGGACTTCGTTAAGGATAACGACATTCCCGTTGTATTCCATATGGACAATACCAACGAGAACCTTGCCAAATCCATCTGCGACGAGACAGGCGCTGAGGTGGGCGTGTTCTACTCTTGCCACAACGTCACCAAAAAGCAGTTTGAGGACGGCGTGAGCTATAATTCTCTTATGGAAATAAATTTGAAATCTCTAAAGGAGGCACTTAACTGATGCCGCTGATAGAATGTAAAAATCTGAAAATGGGCTACGACGGCGACGTCGTCTTTGACGGTCTGAGCTTCGAGGTGAACAACGGCGACTACCTCTGTATCGTCGGCGAGAACGGCTCGGGCAAGTCGACGCTGATGAAGGGAATGCTCGGTCTTATAAATCCGCTCGGCGGTTCGATCAGCTACGGCGAGTCGCTGAGGAGGAACTGCATCGGCTACCTTCCGCAGCAGAACAATATCCAGAACGATTTTCCGTCCTCGGTCTATGAGGTTGTGCTTTCGGGAACGCTGAATCAGCGCATGCTCCCGTTCTATACAAAAAAGCAGAAGCAGACCGCCCTCGACAATATGGATAAAATTGGCATTTCCGATTTGAAAAACAGGTCGTTCCAGGAGCTCTCGGGCGGTCAGCGCCAGCGCGTGCTCCTCGCGAGAGCGCTCAGCGCAACGACCTCGCTGCTGATTCTCGACGAGCCATTAACGGGACTTGATCCGCTCGCGTGTCAGGATTTGTACGACCTTGTCTCACAGCTTAACCGCGGTGGTATCACCGTAGTGATGGTGTCGCACGATATCAACTCAGCCGTAAATCACGCCAACCACATTCTCCACCTGTCGGACGGCGGATATTTCTACGGCACAACTCACGAGTATATGCATTCGCCCTACGGCGAAAAGTTCCTTATCACGGACTGTCCCTGTGAGGACTGCAAGCACAACAGAGAATAAGGGTGACGCTATGTTAGAAATATTTTCATATGAATTTATGGTGCGCGCGCTTATTGTCGGCACGCTCGTTTCGCTGTGCGCGGCACTGCTCGGCGTGATCCTGGTGCTGAAGCGCTATTCCATGATAGGCGACGGGCTGTCGCACGTCGGCTTCGGCGCGCTCGCGCTTGCCGCCGCGGCGAATATCGCTCCGCTCCATCTTGCGGTCCCGATCGTGCTTGTGTCGGCGTTCTGTCTGCTCAGGCTCTCCAAGAACAGCAAAATAAACGGAGACGCCGCGATAGCCGTTATATCGAGCACAGCTCTCGCGGTCGGCGTGATAGTCGCAAGTGTTTCGGGACTAAATACCGACCTCAACAGCTATCTCTTCGGCTCGATCCTCGCGACGAGCAGAAACGACACCGTGCTGTGCGTTGTGCTCGCTGTTATCGTTATTTCGGTCTTTGTAATATTCTATAACAGAATTTTCGCCTCGACCTTCGACGAGGATTTCTCCCGCGCTACGGGTATCCGTCCGCAGCTTTACAATATGATCATCGCTACGCTTACGGCGCTTACGATCGTAATCGGTATGAGGATCATGGGCACTCTGCTAATTTCCGCGCTGATTATTTTCCCCGCGCTGTCGTCGATGCGTCTCTGTAAGTCGTTCCGCTCGGTAATCGTCGTGTCGGGTATCATATCGGTCGTGTGCTTTGTCTCGGGCTTCGTGCTCTCGTACTACCTCGAGTTCCCCACAGGTCCGACCGTCGTTGTCGTCAACTGCGGCGTACTGATCCTGTTCTACGTCATTTCGAGAATAAAAATGTTTCTCAGATAATATTTTTCAGAGTTATATGCTCCTTGTCCTTTATGGCAAGGAGCCTTTTTTGTATCAGGTCCTTGAGTACGACAAAGTCGTCGATTCGCCCGAGCCTGATGTATTCGCCGAGCTTCGAGAGGCTTTCGCCGACCTCCTTTGTGTTGTCGTGGTTGTAAAAGTAGTAAAGCCCGTTTTCGCTGTAGCGGTCAAAGTCCTCGGCAGTCTGTCTGCACAGCTCCTGAGCCTCTGTATATCTTCCGTTCTCGAGCATTTCCTCCGCGGTGTCGAGCCGTTCGTTGAAGCTGTCACAGCCCGAGGAAATAACGCCGTACTCGAGTGCTCCAACGCCGAGCGCAATAAGCAGAAAAACTATCGCGAAATATATTCTTTTCACACTATTCCTTCTCTATGATGTTGTAGTTCTTGTCACGGTCAAAGGTCATTATAAACACCTTTTCAACCGTTGCATTATTCTTTTGAAGAATTTTATTCAGCTCGTCCTTTGTACTCTGAGCGAGCTCTATTGACGCGTCGAGGAACTTTCCATCGTTGATTACCACGACCTCGATGCCGTTGTCCTCAATTGTGATATTCATATCCTCGGCGCTCGGATTGCGCTTTGACGGCTTCTGAAGCACGCTTAGCCTGCCGTTCGTCTCGGCTATGCAGTACTGCACGTCCTCGAGCGAAAACACTCCCGACTGCCTCAGCTGGACGCATAAATCCTCTGTCGTCATTCTCAGGCTGCGCATCTTGTCCTGAAGCAGCTTTCCGTCCTTTATCAGCATAACGGGATTTCCGCACGCGAGCTTTCGGAAGGTCGTGCTCTTCATCATAAGTATGCTGACGATGATTTCGCACGCCACGAGCACCATCATCGGTATCATTCCCGAGACGACCGAAATTGAGTTGTCCTCCATCGGTATCGCAGCGATATCCGCGATAATAAGCGTCACGACGAGCTCCGAGGGCTGCATATCGCTGAGCTGCCGCTTGCCCATTATCCGCACCGCGAGAGTAATGGCGGCGTAGAGCATAAGCGTTCTGATTATTGTTACAAACATTTTCTCACCGCTTTTAGTATTATTATAAATTTCTGAATAATGCATTGTAATGTGCAAAACTTATAAACGGTGATTTAATGTATAGTTCTTTAAAAGAAAATATCGACTATCTGAAACGCGAAACATCCTCCTCAGCTGATTTTACAGTCCGCGAGTTCACGCTCGGCGGCTCACAGAACTGCGCGGTATTGACGACCGAGGGAATGTGCGAGAAGGAGGTGCTCGCGACCTCGGTTATAAATCCGCTCCTCGGCTGTGAATGCGGCGCGAAAAGGGGAGAGGAGCTGTTCCGATTTCTGTTTGACAGCGTGCTTTCCGCCAGTGAGGTTATCGAGGTAAAGAGCTTTGACGAGGTTTTCAGCTTTATTATGTCTGGCTTCGCGGTGCTCGCCGTCGACGGCAGCGCGCGAATGGCAGCTGTGGGAGTACAGGGTTACTCGTTCCGCGGCGTTACCGAGCCCGAGAGCGAGCTTGTCCAGCGCGGAAGCCGCGAGGGCTTTACCGAGGCTATGCGCGTAAATATGACGCTTATCCGACGACGTATGAAAACGCCGAAGCTTATTTTCGAGACGTTCACGGTCGGCAGTGAGTCAAAAACTCAGCTCGCGATCTGCTATCTCGGCAACAAGGCGACGCCGTCCTCAGTGGAGGAAATCCGCCGACGCATCAGGGCGTGCGACATAAAGACTGTTCTCGGCAGCGGCTACCTCGTGCCGTATCTCGAGGACAGCGGCAAGAACGAGATTTTCACGGGAGTCGGTATAACCGAGCGTCCCGACACTCTCTGCGGCAAAATCACCGAGGGCAGAATCGGAATCATTGTTGACGGTACGCCCTCTGTGCTCGTTATGCCGCATCTTTTTGTTGAGAATTTTCAGTCGGTAGACGATTACAGCAACCGCCCGTACTTCGCGACGCTCGTGCGTATTCTGAAATATATCTCATACTTCGCGGCAATCCTTTTTCCCGCGGTGTATATCGCGTTTGTGACCTTTCACCCCGAGTATATCCCCGAGGTACTCCTGAAAAACATTAACGACTCCATCGAGCACACTCCGCTTCCTCTTACGCTCGAGGTGCTGATGATCGACTTCATTTACGAGATTATGCGCGAGGCTGGGCTGAGACTGCCGAAGGTCCTCGGTCACGCTGTGAGTATAGTCGGCGCGCTCGTGATCGGTGACTGCGCGATCAACGCGGGGCTTATCGGAGCGCCGACGCTGATGGCTGTAGCCGTGGCGGCTATTTGCAGCTACGTCATTCCCGACCTTTATCCGCAGATTACAATAATGCGCCTTTCGTTTATCGTTGCCGCGGGTGTGCTCGGTATCTGGGGAATCACTATGCTCTCGCTCGTCGTGCTGATTTATATGTGCTCAAAGTCCACCCTCGGCGTTAACTATATCTCTCCGATAACGCCGTTTTCAAAGGAGTTTATGCGCGATGTGTTTGTGCGTATGGGCTGGAAAAAGCTTTCGGGCTATGATATGAACGTCTACGCGCTCAAGGGAGGAAGCAAGTATGAAAAATAGCAGAATAACCTTTACCCAGTTCTGTTTCCTTTCGACGATCTCCGTTTTCGCCTCGCTGTTGTTTATCGACTCGTCCGCCTCGCTTTTTCAGCCGCTTCTGTGCGGAGCGGCTCTCGGAATAAACGGACTTTTTATAGCGTTCTATCGGGGAAGAGCGGGAGCGGCGCTGAAGCTTGCGGCGAGCGCGTACGCGGGAGCGTCGGCGGTCGCGTCATCGATAGTGTTCGTCAGCTATATCTGCGGAGCGCTCGGCTACGGGCCGTGCTGGCTGATAACGGTGATACTTTTCGGTTTTTCGTTCTTCTGTACGGTTAAGGGGATCGAGGCTGCCGCGAGGGCGTCGCTGATCGTCGGAGCGGTCGTGCTTATTTCGATAATCTACATCACGGTCTCGACAGCTCCGATGGTGGATTACCGTTTTAGCCTTATGCCTGTTTTCTCGCCTGTTGTCGCGCTGATACTGCTGTTCCCTTCGGCGTCATATATTCTGCTGTACGAGAATATAATTCTCAGTAAGAAATATAACTTTTTTTACTTCGCAGCCTTTACGGTGGTCTCCGTTGCATTCTTTACTCTCGTTTCGTCGGGCGTTACGGAAGCCTTTCCCGTGCGCGTGCTTCCGTCAAAGGCTCAGATTGACATTTTCAAGGGCAGTGACGGTCTGCTGCTGACGGTGCTCACGCTCGCTACGGTGTATATAAACACAATTTCTACCTTATCCGTTATAGGCAGCCGCAAGCACAACTACCTCGCGAATTCCGTTTATCTCGCGGTTCTCGCGGCGGTCGCGGTCGCTGCGCTGAGTTTAATTTAATACTGAGTTTCATTAAAATACATCTAACAAATATTTCGTTAAGTTCAGACAGATGTATAACTATGCATAAATTGAAAAAAATGTTAAAATCCGCTTTTCAAACCGTGACTTTTGTAGTATAATATATTCTGTATAATTCTAAGTGTAAAAGGCGGGGATAGAATATGGCAACTGAGTATTCGGTTTCACTGAAAAAAATTATCGACGAGCTTTCGCTGACGCCGATGTTTATGCCGAAAGATCCCGAAAAGATTATGATTGTGAACAACAACATAAACCGCCCGGGACTACAGCTGACGGGTTTCTTTGACTTCTTCGACAAAACCCGTATTCTCGTATTCGGTCATACCGAATTTTCCTACCTTTCGCGTTTCGGCGCGGAACAGCAGCAGCACGTAATCAACTCGATTTTCCAGTTCGGACCTCCTGCGGTTATCCTGTGCAGAAGCTATGAGTTCAACGACGCTATGATGAACTGCGCGACCTCGCACAATATACCCGTGCTCCAGTCGTCGGACAACACGTCCGCGCTGACGGCGAACCTCGTTACCTACCTCAGTATGGAGCTCGCTCCGCGTATCACGCGCCACGGCGTTCTGGTTGAGGTATACGGCGAAGGCTGTCTGATCATCGGCGACAGCGGAGTAGGAAAGAGCGAGACCGCGATCGACCTTATGAAGCGCGGTCACCGTTTGGTTGCGGATGACGCGGTTGAGATCCGCCGTACTAACTCGCACACGCTTATCGGGCAGTCGCCGCAGAATATCCGCCACTTTATCGAGCTGCGCGGCATCGGAATTATAAACGCCAGAAACCTTTTCGGTATGGGCTCGATCAAGCTCAACGAGAAGATCGATATGGTGGTCAACCTCGAAATGTGGGACAGCAAGAAGGTTTACGACCGTATGGGACTTGAGAACGAGTATATGGAGATTCTCGGAGTGGATATCCCTATTCTCACTATTCCCGTTAAGCCCGGACGTAACCTTTCGAATATCATCGAGGTGGCGGCTATGAACAACCGCCAGAAGAAGATGGGCTATAACGCCGCTCAGGACCTTCTCACAAGCCTCGGTATGGAGATCGACGACGAAATGATAGAGAAGCGCGTCGTCGATAACTGGGATTAAATTTCTTTAAAGGAAGATTTTATGGATAAATATTCAAAGCTTATAAGTATTGTTGAGGAGCTCGGCTGCCGCGTAAAGCGCGGCGTGCCGATGAGCTTACATACAACATTTAAGATAGGCGGAAACGCCGCGGTCATGGTTGAGGCTGATAACTCAAATCAGCTCAGTATGATCGTCAGAGCCGCGAACGCCGACAACCTCGACTATATAGTGCTCGGCAAGGGAAGCAACGTCGTTGTCAACGACGGCGGTCTCGATAAGGTTGTCATTAAGCTGACGGGTGAGCTCGCGAAGTTCAACCGTCTCGACAACACCACCTGCTACTGCGGAGCGGGGCTCTCGCTCGCGGGACTCTGCCGCGAGGCGGAGAACAACAGCCTTGCGGGGCTGGAGTTCGCCTGGGGCATCCCGGGTTCGGTCGGAGGCGCGGTGTATATGAACGCGGGCGCTTACGGCGGCGAGATGAAGGACGTTGTTTTCTCCGTTACGCATATTGACAGAGAGGGCAGGCTCGGCACTATAAAGGCTGACGACCTCGACTTCGGCTATCGCCATAGCGTTTACAAGGAGAACGGCTATACGATCATCGGAGCGACCTTCAGGCTCAGACTTGACAGCAGAACCGAGATCCGCAACCGTATGGACGACTATATGAACCGCAGAAAGACAAAGCAGCCGCTCGAATTCCCGTCGGCGGGTTCGGTGTTCCGCCGTCCCGAGGGCGCTTTCGCGGGCGCTCTGATAGAGCAGTGCGGTCTGAAGGGCGCTTCCGTAGGCGGCGCTCAGGTATCGCCTAAGCACGCGGGCTTTATCGTCAACACGGGCGGAGCTACCGCGGAGGATGTAAAGGCGCTTATTGAAAAGATACAGAAAACCGTTAAGGATGAAACGGGCTACGATTTGAAAAGAGAAGTTATATTTCTGAATTAGAATTATGGAATTTGTAATTATTACGGGATTATCGGGCGCGGGAAAGACCTGCGCGCTCCACTCGCTCGAGGATATCGGCTTTTACTGCGTCGATAACCTGCCTCCGACGCTTCTTCGGACGTTCTACAACCTCTGCGTAACCTCGTCCGACAACAATATGAAGCGCGTCGCGATCGTTATTGACGCGCGCGGAGGCAACAACCTCAGAGACCTTTACAACGTAATCGTCAGCTTCAAGGAGGAGCGCAAGCACTTTTCGCTCATCTTTCTCGACGCGCGCGACGACGTGCTCGTAACGCGCTACAAGGAGACGCGCCGCCGCCATCCGCTGGCGGACTTCGTCGCGGACAACTCGATCGAGAGCGCGCTTATGCTGGAGCGTTCCTGTCTTGACCCGCTGAAAAAGGTCGCCGACCATATTATCGACACGACCAACGTCTCTGCAAAGCTGCTCAAGGAGCGCGTGTCCCAGATTTTCCTCGGCTACAACGCGAAGTCGCTGATCATCACGTTTATGTCGTTCGGCTTCAAGCACGGCGTTCCTAACGACTGCGACACGATTTTCGACGTGCGCTGTCTGCCCAACCCGTTTTACATACCCGAGCTCAGGGATAAGACAGGGCTTGATAAGGAAGTCCGCGACTATGTTTTTGAGTCCGAGGACACCGCCGACTTTATCGAAAAGCTCTCGGCGTTTCTCGACTGCGCCGTGCCGCTCTATCTTAAGGAGGGCAAGGCGGAGCTCGTAGTCGGAATCGGCTGCACGGGCGGAAAGCACCGCAGCGTGTCTATCGCCGAGCATCTTAAAAAGCATTTTAACACACTTGGCTATAAATCCTCCGTTTATCACCGCGATATAAAAAAGGTGGTAAACTGATATGTCGTTCTCATCGGAAGTTAAGCGCGAGCTCGCTTCTGTCGAGCCCGATTCGCGCGACGGAAAATACGCCGAGCTTTACGGAATGGCGCTGTTCTCGGGGAGGTTCTCAAACCGGGAGATTGTGTTCAAGACCGAGAACAGGTACTCGGCGTCACGCTTCGAGAGGTTTCTGTCGGAGCTTTTTAACCCGATTATAGAGAAGAAATCCGACCTGAAGCTCAATACGGATTCAAAGGGCTTATACAGGATTTCGGTTCTTATGAGCGAGGACTGCAAGCGGATTTTCGAGGACTTCGGTCACTCGCCGCGCGATATAAAGCTCAGAATAAACCGCGCCAATATCGCTGACGAAAGCCTTTACGCGTCGTTTCTGCGCGGAGTTTTCCTAAGCTGCGGTTCGGTTACCGACCCCGACAAGGGCTATCACCTTGAGCTGAACGTCCAGCGCAGGGCTCTCGCGGAGAACCTCGTGCACCTTATCGGCGAGATAGAGGTCTTTTCCTCAAAGCCGAAGCTGTCGCTCAGGAACGGCTCGAGTGTGATTTACTATAAGGATAATGACGGGATTTGCGAGTTCCTCGGCTATATCGGCGCTGGTAACGCGGTTATGAAGCTGCTCGCGGCTTCGGCGTATAAGGAGACTATGAACCTCCTCAACCGCAGGATGAATTCGGAGCTTGCCAATATAAAAAAGACCTCCGACGCTTCGGCACGGCAGATTCACGCCATTAAAAAAATCATAAAGCGCGACGGTATCGAGTCGCTTCCAGCCGAGCTGAGAGAGCTCGCGGCGCTCAGGCTCGATAACCCTGATATGTCGCTTAAGGAACTCGGCGAGAGTCTTGACCCGCCGATATCGCGCAGCGGTGTAAACCACCGTCTGCAAAAGTTACTAAAACTTGCTGAAACGAGTGATAAGGAATGTCCGAAAAATTAACATTTGAGCAGGCTAACGATAAGCTCTCGGCGATCGTCGCTGAGATGGAGAGCGGCGAGCTGTCGCTCGAGGAGAGTATGAAGCTCTACGATGAAGCTTTTAAGCTTCTGAGCTTTTGCTACGCCGAGCTCGATAAATACAAGGGTGAGATTACCGATATTAACACCAGAATTAATGAGATGAGGCAGAAGGGGGATATTATCGGTGAATGATATTCAGAGAATAGAAAAATTCCTGTTTGACTACATACCCGAGGACGCGCGGTATGATATAAAGAATCTGCTGTCCTCGATGAGATACAGCCTTTCGGCTGGCGGAAAGCGGCTTCGCCCGAGGCTGGTGCTCGAATTTGCCCGTCTCTGCGGCGGCAGCGACGAGGCGGCTCTGCCTTACGCCTGCGCCGTTGAGATGATTCATACATACTCGCTGATCCACGACGACCTGCCGTGTATGGACGACGACGATCTACGCCGCGGAAAGCCCTCGAATCACAAGGTTTACGGCGAGGACACCGCGCTGCTCGCGGGCGACGCTCTCCAGTCCTACGCGTTCGATATTATGACGAACCCCGAGTACGTTTCCGCTGTCGGAGCGCAGGCTGCGTGCAGGTGTGTTCAGACACTGGCGAGACGCTGCGGTACGTTCGGAATGGTGGGCGGTCAGATTATGGATTTAGCCTACGAGGACAGAGATATCGACCTCGACACACTCAGAACGATCCAGGAGCTCAAGACAGGCGCGCTTATTTCAGCAGCGTGCGAAATGGGCTGTCACACAGCGGGCGCGGACGAGGAAAAGGTTCAGGCTGCGTTCAGCTACGGCGACTATCTCGGACAGGCGTTCCAGATCGTTGACGATATCCTCGACGTGGTTTCCACAACCGAACAGCTCGGTAAGCCCGTCGGCAGCGACGAGAAGAACAACAAGTCGACCTTCGTTTCACTCCTCGGAATCGAGAAGTGCAAGGAGCGCGTGCGTATGCTTACCGATAAGGCGATCGCCGAGCTCGATAAATTCGACGGCGACAAAACCGCTCTGACCGAGCTTGCGAACTCGATGGTAAACCGCAAATTCTGAAAAAATGGGTAGGTAAGGGATAATGGAAGACAAGTACAAAATCCTTTCTACAATTAAATCACCGTCCGACTTAAAGCCTCTTTCCGAGGATGAGCTGAAGGAGCTGTGCGCCGAAATACGCGAGAAGCTCATCGAGGTCGTCTCCGTCAACGGCGGACACCTCGCCTCGAACCTCGGAATCGTGGAACTGACCGTAATGCTCCACAGAACCTTCAACTGCCCCGAGGACAGCATAGTCTGGGACGTCGGACACCAGAGCTACGTCCATAAAATGCTCACGGGACGGTATGAAGAGATCGACACTATCCGCACGCGCGACGGTCTCGCGGGTTTTCCGAAGCGCAGCGAGAGCCCGTACGACGCGTTTAACGCGGGACACTCGAGCACCTCGATTTCGGCGGCTTACGGTATCGCCAGAGCCAAGCAGCTCAAAGGCGACAACTCTTACACAATAGCGGTTATCGGAGACGGCTCGATGACGGGCGGAATGGCGTACGAGGGGCTGAACAACGCGGGACGGTTCAAAAAGAACTTTATCGTCATCCTTAACGATAACAAGATGTCGATTTCAAATAACGTTGGCGCTATGGCTAAAACGCTCTCGCATATGCGCATAAAGCCGACCTACATCCGTATAAAACGGCGCACCGAGCGTGTGCTTTCACATATTCCGCTTATCGGAAACTTCTTTAAAAAGCTTCTTAAGCGCAGCAAGAGCAAGCTGAAAAACCTGATTTACAAGAACACTCTGTTCGATTTTCTCGGCTACACATATATCGGACCGATAGACGGTCACGATTTTGACGAGCTTAAAAACGCTTTGGAGCTCGCCAAAAAGACTAACGAGCCCGTTCTGCTCCACGTTGTCACCAAGAAGGGCAAGGGCTACGAGCCCGCCGAGAACCGTCCGAAGGAATTCCACGGCATCGGACAGTTTGACGTCGACACGGGCGAGCCGCTCTCAAGTAAGAAGGGCTTTTCCTATGTGTTCGGAAACCATCTCTGCTCAATGGCGGCTAAGGACAGCAAGATTGTCGCGATCACCGCGGCTATGACGCTCGGCACGGGGCTTTCGGAGTTCTCGCGCATTTATAAGAACCGCTTTTTTGACGTCGGTATCGCCGAGGAACACGCTGTGACCTTTGCCTGCGGTCTGGCGACAAAGGGGATCATTCCGTTCTTTGCCGTTTATTCGACCTTTTTACAGCGCGGCTTTGACCAGCTCATTCACGACGCGGCTATCCAGAAGCTTCACGTCGTCGTCTGCGTAGACCGCGCGGGCATCGTCGGCGATGACGGCGAAACCCACCAGGGAACGTTTGACGTCAGTATGCTGAACACGATTCCGAATACGACGATTTTCTCCCCGTGCTATTTTGACGAGCTCGAGGATTCGCTCGACGCGGCGACTTATGACTGCGACGGGCTCGCGGCTGTACGCTATCCTCGCGGAGGCGAGCTGTACAGACCGTCCGACTACAGACACCACAGTCTTAACTACAATGTGTATGGCGACGACAGCGCCGATATCGCGCTGATTACCTACGGCAGACTTTTCTCATACGCGTGCAGGGCAAAGGAGATGCTCGCCGGGGAGGGCATAAACGTAAGAATCATAAAGCTCTGCCGAATTAAGCCGATCGACACCAACGCGGTCGCGGAGGCGGCTAAGTGTGGGCGCATATTCTTCTTTGAGGAGTCGCTCGTCGCGGGCGGTATAGGCGAATCGTTCGGCTATGAGCTGAAGAAAACAGGCACTATTCACTACTATAAAATCCACGGTATCAAGGATACCTTCGTCCGTCACGAGACCGTCGCGCAGGCTCTGAGCGAGCTTCGCCTTGACGACGTGGGAATGGCGGAGATCATAAAGGAAAATCTATGAAAAAGAGACTTGATGTACTCGTCTGTGAAAGAGGCTTCGCCGAAAGCAGAGAAAAGGCAAAGGCGATAATTATGGCGGGCGAGGTTTATGTCAGCGGACAGAAAGCCGATAAATGCGGTCAGTCCTACGACGAAAACGCCGAGATCGAGTTCCGCGGAAAGGCTCCGCGCTATGTGAGCCGCGGCGGTCTCAAGCTCGAGAAGGCTATCAATAATTTTGACCTTGACCTGAAAGATAAGGTTACAATGGATATCGGAGCCTCTACGGGCGGCTTTACCGACTGTATGCTTCAGAACGGCGCGAAAAAGGTTTATTCCATCGACGTCGGCTACGGTCAGCTCGCTTGGAAGCTTCGCACCGACGAGCGCGTAGTTAACCTTGAACGCACCAATATGCGCAGCGTCACCCGTGAGCAGGTCCCCGATGAAATTGACTTCTTCTCCATAGACGTCAGCTTTATCTCTCTTAAGCTGCTGCTTCCAGTGGCGCGCGAGCTGCTCGGCGAAAACGCGGAGGCTGTGTGTCTTATAAAGCCGCAGTTCGAGGCGGGACGCGAAAAGGTGGGGAAGAAGGGCGTAGTACGCGACCCCGCCGTCCACGCGGAGGTTGTGCGCTCAATTTACGACTTTTGCCTTGAGAATGGCTACAGCGTGCTCAACCTCGATTTCTCCCCGATAAAGGGTCCCGAGGGCAACATTGAGTACCTTATTCACCTGAGAAAATCCGACTCACCCGAGTCCTTCACCGAAATTACTCCCGAGGAGCTCGTTGAACAGTCACACAACGCTCTTGATAAACAGAGGTAATTATGAACATCGGTCTAATTGTAAATACATCAAAGGAAAAAGCGGTTTCGTGCGCGGCTGAGATAATCACGCTGCTCGGTGGGGCGGGCGCGAAGCTCGTAACGCTGAGAAGATACGGCGAGTTTTCTCGCTTTGAGAATCTTGAATTCCGCGATACTCACGCCGAGCTTTTCGACAGCTGCGATATGGCGGTTACCGTCGGAGGTGACGGTACGATCATCCACGCCGCCAAGCACGCCGCGCAGGCGGACAAACCGCTTATCGGCGTTAACGTCGGACGTCTCGGTTTTGCCGCCGAGGTCGAGCCCGACAACATTACCGATCTGCTTCGGCTTATCAGCGGTGATTATGAGATCCGCGACCGTATGCTGCTCGACGTAACTGTAAGACGCGGCGGCTCGGAGAAAAAGTACATAGCCGTTAATGAGGCGACGGTAGCCCGCGGACAGCTTTCGCGGATCATCGACATCTCGGTTTCGCTCGACGATTCCCCGATTCCCACCTACCGCGCCGACGGACTGCTCTTCTCAACACCGACGGGCTCGACGGCTTACTCGCTTTCCGCGGGAGGTCCCGTGATTTACCCCGAGATGAAATGCATACTTCTTACGCCGATTTGTCCGCACTCGCTTATCTCGCGCTCCGTCGTTTTCGGAGGCGACGCCGTCCTCACGGCGATTGTCCAGCCGTCCGACGATATCCCCGCGATACTTTCGGTCGACGGAGAAATAAACATAGAGATATCCCCCGAGGATATCGTAACAGTAAAGCGCTCCCCTCTCAAACTGAAGCTAATCACACTGTATGAGCGCAATTTTTATCAGCTTCTTAATGAAAAACTGAAAGAGAGGAAAAACTGATGAAAACACGACGTCAGGCGAGAATACTTGAACTCATTAACGAATTTTCAATCGAGACTCAGGAGGAACTGCTCGTCAGGCTCAAGTCCGACGGCTACAACGTCACTCAGGCGACGGTATCGCGCGATATAAAGGAGCTGAGACTTCTTAAAACACTTTCGTCAGACGGTAAGTACCGTTACACCTCAATGTCGAAAAGCGACTCCGACAGCAGCGATATGAGGTCGTTCTTCAACAGCTCCGTTGTGTCCGTCAAGCCCGCTTCGAATATCGTCGTAATAAAGACGCTCGCGGGTATGGCTAACGCGGTCTGCGCCTCAATCGACACGCTCAGCCTGAGCGGGATCGTCGGAACTATCGCGGGTGACGACACTATTTTTATCGCGTGCGCTTCGGCGGAGCTTGCCGCTATGCTCGTCATCGACCTCAAAAAATATCTCTGATCCGGAAGGACGAACAGAATGCTTAATTCGCTCTACATAGAGAACATCGCAGTTATTGAAAAAACGAATATTGATTTGTACGCGGGGCTTAATATTCTCACGGGCGAGACAGGCGCGGGAAAAAGTATCGTTATTGACGCTATAAACGCCATTCTCGGAAGACGAACGGGACGCGATATTATACGAAACGGCGAAGATACCGCCACGGTTTTCGCGACATTCTCGGACGTCAACGAGGCTGTTGTCGCTACGCTTACCGACAACGGCTATCAGCTCGAGGACGGACAGCTCGTAGTCAGCCGTACGCTCTCGCTGTCGGGCAAGAATGTCTGCCGCGTGAACGGTCGTCCCGCTACGGTCTCGTTCCTCAGAGAGCTCGGGCTGAATCTTATCAACATTCACGGTCAGCACGAGAGCTACGAGCTTTTTTCACCCGAAACCCACATCACCTACATAGATAACCTTGCCGACGACGCGGAGCTGCTCGCCCGCTACAGGGAGGCCTTCCGCGAATACGGAAGGCTGAAAAAACAGCTTAACGACTTCCGCGCGAGCGAGACCAACCGCGAGCAGAGAATCGACATCCTTTCTTACCAGGTAAGCGAGCTCGACGACGCGGCTGTCGAGATCGGCGAGACGGAAGCCCTCACCGAGGAGAGACGCGTGCTTATGAACGCGGGAAAAATCACCGAGGCGCTCCACAAGACTAAGGCATACCTCGAGGGCGAGGGAGTGACGGGAGCGATTGATATTCTCGACGACGCCGTTACCGCTCTGCAAAAGGCGAGCGACCTTAACCCCGAATATGAGCGGCTTTTTAACCGCCTTAACGACCTCTATTACGAGATCCGTGACACAGGCAACGAGATATCCGACGCGATAGACGAGAGCGAGGAGAACCCCTACAGGCTCGAGGAGATCGAACAGAGACTCGACCTGCTCAACAAGCTTTCGCGCAAATACGGGCACACCGAGGAGGAAATGCTCGAATTCCTCTCTGACGCCCGCGCGGAGCTGGAGAGACTTCTTAAATACGACGAGAACGTAAGCGAGCTGGAGGCAGAGTGCGAGAAAGCTTTTGAAAAGGCGCAGAGCCTTGCCGACGAGCTGACGCGTGTGCGCGAAGCTACAGCCCGCGACTTTGAAAAAAAGGTAAAAGCAGAAATGAGCTTCCTCGATATGCCGAGGGTAGAGCTCATAGTCTCGCGCGAAAAGTGCGCGCTTAACCGCGACGGTCAGGACAGCATCGAGCTTCTTATCTCCGCCAACCCCGGAGAAGCGCCGAAGCCTGTGGCAAAAATCGCCTCGGGCGGCGAGCTTTCGCGTATGATGCTCGCCATCAAGACCGTTTTAGCGAATACCGATATGATAGATACCCTTATTTTTGATGAGGTCGACACGGGGATCTCGGGCTCAGCCGCCCAGAAGGTAGGGCTGAAGCTGAAGGAGGTTTCCGCTTCGCGGCAGGTGATCTGCGTAACTCATCAGGCACAGATCGCCGCGCTTGCCGACAGCCACTTCCTCATTTCCAAAAACATAAGGGACGACAGAACATATACTGATATTAAGCTGCTCGACTACGAGGGCAGAACGCGCGAGCTCGCGAGGATCATCGACGGAGTCGAGGTCACCGACACCGCCCTCGCTCACGCTCGAAAGCTTATGAACTACAACGATACACAAGGTAAGTAATTTTTATGAAACAATGGTCAGTTGCAAAACTGAATAAGGATAACGCAAAGAGAATTGCCGAGCAATACGATTTGCCGCCGCTTATAGCCACCCTGCTCGATATCCGCGGAATCGTCAGCGAGGAGGATATCCGCGCCTTTCTTTACGACGAGGGCGGTATTGACAGCCCGTTCGAAATGAAGGATATGGACAAGGCTGCTCAGCGCGTGAGAGACGCCGTGGATAACGGCGAGAAAATCTGCGTCTACGGCGATTACGACGCCGACGGCGTTACGTCTACCGCGCTTCTTTTCTCCTATCTCGAAACTATCGGCGCGGACGTTATCTATTACATTCCCGACAGAGAGACCGAGGGCTACGGTATGAATATGTCCGCGGTCGATAAGCTGAAGGAAAAGAATATTGATTTGATCGTTACGGTCGACAACGGTATTTCCGCCGTCGGGGAAATCGCCTACGCGAAGTCCCTCGGAATCGACACCGTCGTCACCGATCACCATATGCCCGGGGCTGTCCTGCCCGACGCTGTCGCTGTGGTCGATATGCACCGCGCGGACTGCCCGAGCCGCTTCAAGAATATTTCTGGCGTCGGAGCGGCGTTTAAGCTCGTCATTGCAATCGAGGGCGAGTACGCTGACGTCGATATGCTGCTCGACAACTACTCCGACCTTTTGTGCATAGGCACGATCGGCGATATAATGCCGCTCGTCGACGAAAACCGCGTGTTCGTAAAGCGCGGTTTGCGAATTATCGAAAACGGCGACAGAGCGGGAGTGCGCGCTCTCGTGGAGGAGAGCGGACTGAAGGACAGGGAGATCACCGCTGGTAACGTCTCTTTCGGACTTGTCCCGAGAATCAACGCCGTAGGCAGGCTCGGACTTTCCTCTACCTCGGTTTCGCTCCTGCTCAGCGACGATTACGAAAAGGCGCGTGAGATCGCGCGCAGTCTCGGCGAGGACAACACCGAGCGCCGCAGGATCGAGAAGGAAATTCTCGAAAGTATCAACAGGAAAATTGCCGCCGATCCCTCTCTCGTTTATGACCGTGTGCTCATTATTGACGGAGAAGGCTGGCATCAGGGCGTTATAGGAATAGTCTGCTCGCGCGTCAAGGACGTTTACGGAAAGCCGTGCATCATTCTCTCGCGCAGCGGCGATAAGGCGCGCGGCTCGGGAAGAAGCGTCGAGGGCTTCGATCTGTGGGAGGCAATCGTCTCCTGCAAGGATATGTTCGGACACTTCGGCGGTCACCCGATGGCTGTCGGACTGAGCCTTGACAGCGATAAAATAGACGAGTTCCGCCGCAGGATAAACGCGTTCGCGGCGGCAAAGGAAATGCCGTACGACAAGCTGAAAATCGATTGCAGGCTCAATCCCGCCGCTTTAGGCGTTGAGCTTGCCGAGCAGCTCAATTACCTGAGCCCGTTTGGCTCGGGAAATCCTACGCCCGTGTTTGAGCTGAGACGGCTGCGCCTGAACGGAATCACTCCGCTTTCGGGAGATAAGCACCTCAGACTCACCTTCGGCTTCGGCAACACGAGTATCACGGCGATGAAGTTCTTCTCTTCTTCGGCTGACTTTGTGTACAGGGTAGGCGATATGGTAGATATCGCCGTCAACCTCGAGGTCAACGAGTTCAGGGACAACCGTTCGCTGTCCGTGATTATAAAAGACATCAAGTTTTCCGATGTGGAAAACACCGACTATATCCGCAGTCTCAGACTCTTTGAGCAGTTTTGCCGCGGCGAAGCTCTCACGGGAGAGGAGGCTCTCTCGCTCATACCCGACAGAAACGATTTTGCCGCCGTGTACCGCTTTTTGCGTTCGCGCGGGAATAACGGCACGCTTTCGCTCGACGTTATCGCGTACCGTCTCGGAGGCTCTGTATCCTACGGTAAGCTCAAGGTGATCCTCGAGGCTATGAACGAGCTGGGTATAATTGCGATATATGAGGATATGTATAAAACAGAGATCAAGCTTCCCGAGGTTTCGGGCAAGGTCAATCTCGAGGACTCCGTTATCGTAAAAAAACTGAAGGAGGTGTATCGGAATGGGCAAATATAACAATACTGTTCAGTACCAGACTTTCGACGACTTGCTCGAAATAATGAGAAACAGCAGCAACAACTACGACGTTAAGAAAATCCAGAAGGCTTACTCGCTTGCAGTGGAAGCTCACGGGGACCAGAAGCGCGTTTCGGGTATACCTTATATTCTCCATCCCACCTCCGTCGCCTGTATCGTGGCGGGCTTCGGAATGGATTCCGACAGTATTATTTCATCACTGCTTCACGATGTTGTCGAGGACACCGCGTACTCGCTCGAATTTATCCGCAAGGAGTTCGGCAAGGACGTCGCGAACATCGTCGACGGCGTTACTAAAATTTCAAAAATCAAGCTCTACTCCCGCGAGGAGCAGCAGGCTGAGAACATAAGGAAAATGCTTATCGCGATGTCTAACGATATCCGCGTTATCATCGTAAAGCTCGCCGACAGACTTCACAATATGCGCACGATCGAGTGTATGCCCGAGCAGAAGCGCAGGGATAAATCGCGCGAGAATATGGAGGTTTTCGCTCCGATAGCTCACCGACTCGGTATGAAAGCCGTCAAGGACGAGCTGGAGGATTTGTCGCTGAAGTATCTCGATCCGATCGGCTACGCCGAGATCGAGGACACCCTTGTGCTTCAGGAGAACGAGCGCGACAGATTCATCGAACGCAAGAAGAAGGAGATACTCAAAGCCTCTAAGCTCCCATCTGGAAAGATCACCGTTTACGGACGAGTAAAGAGCATAAACAGTATTTACCGCAAGACCTTCCTGCGCGGCAAGACTATTGACGAGATTTACGACGTTTTCGCGCTGAGGATCCTCGTCGACGACATAAAGGAATGCTACAATATGCTCGGCGTTATCCACGACCTCTATACGCCGATACCGAACCGCTTCAAGGACTATATCTCAACCCCTAAGCCGAATATGTACCAGTCGCTCCACACAACGGTTATCGACAGCGACGGAATTCCCTTTGAGGTGCAGATACGCACATGGGAAATGCACCAGACGGCTGAAAACGGTATCGCGGCGCACTGGCGCTATAAGCTCGGCTTTACAAGGATCGTTAACAATAAGAAGGCGCGTGAGCTCGACGAAAACATCAACCGAATCAAGGACACCCTGCGCGCGCAGATCGACACCGACGATTCAACCGATATTATCCGCAATATCCGCAACGACTTCGACCAGAACGAGGTTTACGTTTTCTCGCCAAAGGGCGACGTCTTTAACCTTCCCAACGGCTCCACTGTAATCGACCTCGCTTATCTTATCCACACTGAGGTCGGCAATCATATGGTTGGCGCGAAGGTCGACCACAGGATCGTCCCGATCGACTATAAACTGAAAACGGGCGAGATCTGTGAGATCCTCACTAAGAAGGACAGCCAGCCGCGCCGTGACTGGCTCGACATCTGTAAAACGTCCTCGGCGCGCTCAAAAATCCGCCAGTGGTTTAAGCGCGAAAAACGCGACGATAATATCATCGAGGGCAAGACTATGCTCGAGCGCGAGCTCAAGCGAAGCAACATCTCACTCAACGACGAGGAACTCGAACAGCTGCTTCATTTCATGCTCAAGAAGAATAAGTTCAATACGGTCGAGGATCTTTACGCTTCGATCGGCTACGGCGGTATTCAGCTGTGGAAGATCATGCCCAGAATCCGCGAGGAGTACAACACCAAGTTCAAGGAGAACGAGGAGGAAACTACCGTTATCCAGACGGCTCCCGCGCGCAGGAAACGTGCGACCACGGGCGTTATAGTGGACGGTATGGACGACTGTATGATAAAGTTCTCCAAGTGCTGTAATCCTCTGCCGGGCGATCCGATCATCGGCTATATAACCCGCGGCTTCGGCGTGTCGATCCACAAGCGCAATTGTCCCAACGTGCCGAAGAATCTCAAGGACGCCGAGGAACCCGAGCGCTATGTAAAGGTGCGCTGGGAAAAGGGCGTTAAGGACAACTTCCGCTCTACGCTGGAGGTTATCTGCTCCGACAGAACGGGACTTCTCGCCGACGTGACAGTCGCGCTCTCGGCTATGAGAATTTTTATCCACTCGCTCAACTCGCGCCAGCTTTCCGACGGGAAGGCGATAATCACCGCGACTATTGATATTTCCGACCGTGAGCACCTTGACCTCGTCGTCAACAGGCTCACGAGCATAAAAGACGTAATTGAAGTAAAAAGATTTTAAGAATAAGAAGTGATTTATATGAGAGCAGTGCTACAGAGGGTTTCCTCCTGCAGTGTTGTTATTGAAAACAAAACGGTTGCCGAAATCGGCGCGGGCTTTCTGATATTGCTTGGCGTCAGGGACGGCGACACAGAGCACGACGCCTCGAAGCTCGCTAAAAAGCTGTCGGGACTGCGTGTGTTTACGGATGAAAACGACCGTATGAATCTCTCGCTGGCTGACGTCGGCGGGTCGGTGATAGTAGTCTCGAACTTCACTCTCTATGCCGATTGCTCACACGGCCGCCGTCCGAGTTTTATAGGCGCGGCACGCCCGGAAATCTCCGAGCCGCTTTACCGCTTTTTCTGTGAAGAGCTAAGGAAAAACGGAGTAGAGGATGTTCAGACAGGTGAGTTCGGAGCCGATATGAAGGTCGGTCTCACGAACGACGGCCCTGTCACCCTCGTTGTCAATTCGGAGGATTTGAAATGACAGACATTAAGCTTTTCAGCGTAACAATGATTATGACAAACTGCTACCTTATCACCGACAAGGACACGGGTGATATGGCGGTTGTCGACCCGGGAGAGCGCAGCGACGCTCTTATTGACGAGATAAACAGCGCAGACGGCGAGCTGAAGTACGTTATCCTCACTCACGGTCACTACGACCATATAGGCTACGCAAAGCCTCTCGCCGACCTTTACGGCGCAAAAATCGTGTGCGGTAAACTCACCGATAAATTCCTCGGCGATAATATGCTCAACCACTCCGCTTTTCATGAGGAGTTCAATTTTGAGCCGTTCAGCGCCGATATCCTGCTCGATGACGGCGACAAATTCAGCCTCGGCAACACCGAGTTTACCTATATTTCCACCCCCGGGCACACCTCGGATTCGGGCTGCTACATTTTTGACGACATTATCCTCACGGGCGATACCGTGTTCTGTGAGACCTACGGCAGAACAGATCTGCCGACAGGCAGCTTTCAGGATATTGTCCAGTCGATGAAGAAGCTCGCGAAGCTCAGCGGCGAGTATAATCTCCTGCCCGGACACGGAATGATGACAACGCTCAGCCACGAGCGCAAATATAACCCTCTAATGAGCAGAGTATGATCTGATCGGAATTGAATGAAGCGCGTGTTTTTCGGCGCTTTCAACTCCGTAATTCCTGCTTTTGACTATTACTATGAATCTTTATATTATCAACCACAGCTTCCATTATGAGCTGGAAAACCTCACGCGCCTGTTCTATCCGAACGAGAAAATCAATGTCATAAAGGACGGCGCGGAGCTTGAAAAACCGTATATTTCCACGTCCGTCGACGATATGCTCCGAGTGAGCGTTGAGGTGGGGGAGTACAACTGCAGTTCCTGCGCCGCTCTCAGCGACGATACCGAGAACGAGCGTATGCTGTGTGAGCTGCTGTACAAGATCCTCTGCGACCTGACGGGCGTTACTCCGCCGTGGGGTATGATTACGGGCGTCCGTCCTGTAAAGCTCTACAGAAGGCTCAGAGAGACCGAGGGCACGGAGAATGCCGACAGGTATTTCACGGACAAGCTTTTTGTCAGCGACGGCAAGCTCGCGCTCGCGAAGGCTACCGAGGTCAACGAAAAGCGTATAATCGATTTGTCAACGCCCGATTCGTTCAGCCTCTATATAGCTGTACCGTTCTGTCCGTCGCGCTGCCGATACTGCTCGTTCGTGCAGTCCTCTACCGAGCGCTCTAAGCACCTCATCGCGCCTTATGTCGATTTGCTGTGCGCGGAGATCGAGCAGACGGCTGAGATCGCCGCTGACCTCGGGCTGAGGCTCGAGACGATTTATATGGGCGGCGGAACTCCGACTACGCTCTCCGCCGAGCAGATGAACAGGGTTCTCGGGACGGTCAACTCAGCGTTCGACACGTCCTCGCTCAGAGAGTTTACCGTTGAGGCGGGCAGACCCGATACGGTCACGAAAGAAAAGCTTATTTCCATAAAAGAAAACAACGTAGGCAGAATATCAATTAATCCGCAGACGCTCAACGACGATGTGCTCAGGGAGATCGGACGCCGACACAGCGCCGACGAGTTTTTTGAGGCGTTCGCGCTCGCTCGTGAGGTCGGCTTCGACAGCATCAACACCGATCTGATCGCGGGGCTGTTTACCGACACCTTCGACAGCTTCCGCCTCAGTCTTGACAAGATCCGCGCGCTTGCTCCCGAGTGCATTACGGTACATACGCTCTCGCTGAAGCGCAGCGCAGCGCTGACGCAGGACGGCTCCTCGATAGACAGAAAGGACGCGCTCGAGACGGCGCGTATGCTCGACTATGTCTCACAGACGCTTCCGCACGACGATTACATACCATATTATCTTTATCGCCAGAGCCGTATGGTCGGCAATCTCGAGAACACGGGCTGGTCGAAGCGCGGCTTTGAAAGCCTGTATAACATCTATGTTATGGACGAAACTCACACCATCCTCGGCTGCGGCGCGGGAGCCGTTACAAAGCTGAAGGCGTATAATTCCACGATACTCGAGCGTATATTTAATTTTAAATATCCATATGAATATATAGACCGCTACGCCGAGCAATCGGAGAGAAAGCGCAGGATATACGAATTCTACAAAGAGTATTTTTCGAAAAATACAGGTAAGCACTGATTCGGTGCTTGCTTGATATTTCACCCTATCGGTGATATAATAAATTTATCAATAAATTGAAAGGAAGTTTTATACTATGGCAATTTTTGACGATGTAGTAGTAAACGCAAAATCAGCCGCTCAGGCGGTTACAAAAAAAGCTGGTGAGCTCTATGACCTTTCCAAGCTCCGCATTACTCTCTCAGGTCTGCGTTCTGATATGAACAAGCAGCTTCTTGCTCTCGGCGAGGCTGTATATAACAACGAGCCCGAGGAGGAAGTAGCAGAGCTCCGCGCCTCTATAGATGAGACAAAGGCGAGCATCGACGAGGTTGAGAAGATCCTCGCTTCCGTACGCAATACGGTTGTTTGCCCCAAGTGCGGCGAAAAGCTCCAGAAGAACGCTCAGTACTGCTTTATGTGCGGCACTCCGATTCCCGATAAGAAGGTCGTTTGCCCCGACTGCGGCGAGGAGATCACAGGCAGCGGAAAGTTCTGCTCGAACTGCGGCAAGGCTGTTGCCGACGAAAAAACAGACGACTGATTTACGGGTGATTTTTCGTGTCAAAAAAATATAACGCAATAAAAAACGCCGAGCAGAGCGCCTCGTCCACTTTCCTCAAGGGCGCGGCTATAATGACGTTCAGTATGATTGCCGTAAAAATCGTAGGGTTTCTCGACAAGATACTGATCAACCATCTTTACGCCATGCTCGGCGATTCTGCGGCGGCTACAGGTACGGGACTGTACAGCAACGCGTACGAGATCTACGTGCCGATTTTCACTATTGCCACCGCGGGCTTTCCTATTGCCATCTCGAGGCTTATCTCCGAGAGTATGGCAGAAAAGCGATACAACGACGTCAGACAGATACATAGGGTGTCCGTGCCGTTCTTCACTATAATGGGCGCGGCGTGCTTCTTTATAATGTTCGGACTGAGCTTCTGGTACATCGACCTGATAAAGTCGCCTTACGCGCTTTACTCGATGCTTATGCTCTCTCCCGCGATACTTTTCGGCTGTCTTACGTCGATTTACCGCGGCTACTTTGAGGGACAGCGCAATATGATGCCTACGGCTATCTCCGAGGTGATCGAAGCGCTTTCGAAGCTTGTTTTCGGTCTTGTTATCGCGTTCGTGATCATTAAGATCGGTCTCGCCAATTTTGTTGTCAAGGGTAACGAGTGCTGGCTGTTCGGACTTCATTTTGAAGGCAAGGACGCCGAGCTCGAAGCCACAAACACCCTTATGTCATTCTCGGTAGCAGGCGCTATCTCGGGAATCGTTATCGGAAGCGCCGCGTGCTTCCTGTTCCTTTTCCTGCGCTATAAAATCGGCGGAGACGGTATTCCCGAGGAATACTACGAGAGATCCGTCGAAGCGCGCACCAAGAAGGAAACCTTTATGCGTATGTTCAAGACCGCTCTTCCGATCGGTCTGACCGCGCTTGTAATGAATATCGGTACCACGATAGACGCGGCGGTTATCCAGAACGTGCTTTATCAGCTCTCGTTTTCCAACAGACCTGAGCTTGCGGCACAGTACGGCGGAATGGGCGTTGACCTGACTAAGGAGCTCAGCGACCAGACCTTCCACACCACGATGTGGGGCTGTTACGCCGCCGCTGTTCCGCTTATGCAGATGGTTACGGCTATCACTCAGGCGTTCGGTACGACCGCTATGCCTAACGTGACGAGCGCGTGGACTAAGGGCGACAAGGCGGAGCTGAAAAGCTCGATGGATACCGTGCTCAAGCTGACTACGCTGTTCACGTTCCCGCTCGGTCTGGGACTTGTGGCGCTTGCGGGACCGATAATGGGTATCGTATACTCGGCGAGCGAGACGACCTCTATCGTCGGCGCCGAGGTGCTCAAGGTTATGGGCTTCGCGGCTATAGTTATCGCCTGCACCGTTCCCGTGTGCAGTATGCTCCAGGGAATTGGCAAGGTCCATATCCCGCTCATCCTTTATGTCGCGGGACTTATTATAAAGATCCCCGTTACTTACCTTTTTGTAAGTGTCGTTTCAATCAATATCCAGGGCGGTTCCGTAGGAACTCTCGTATCCTACTGCTGTATGCTTTTGGCGGCGGTTTACCTGCTCGTGAAGTATTCGGGGGTTCGTCCCGACTTTCTGAACATCGTCGTGAAACCGCTTGTTTCCGCGATTTTCTCGGCTGCGGCGGCGTATTTCTGCTTCAGCTTCGCGCTCATTAAGTTCAGTTTGATCGTGTCAACTCTGCTTGCGGTGGTCGCTGCTGTGTTGGTTTATATTACATTTTTGTTATTATTGAAGAGTTTTACCCGAAATGAGCTTAAATTCATACCAAAAGGTGAAAAAATTGTAATACTACTTGAAAAATTTCACCTTATAGGGTAAAATATCAATGTTGATGCAGAAAATCGGGTTTTTCGGAGGTGCTTCTTTGGACTTTTCAAAGAAAGAAAATTTCAATTTTGACGACCTTGTTAAAATTATGAAATTTTTACGCGCACCTGACGGATGTCCGTGGGATCGTGTTCAGACTCACGAGTCGATCCGTTCGAATTTCATTGAAGAAACCTACGAGGTTATTGAGGCTATCGACAACAAGGACAACGAACTCCTCAAGGAGGAACTCGGCGACGTTCTGTTGCAGGTCGTTTTCCACAGCGAAATGGCTGAGGAGGACGGAGCCTTTGATATCAACGATGTCGTGAACGATATCTGCAAAAAGCTTGTCGTGAGACACCCTCACGTTTTCGGCGATGTTAAAGCCGACAACAGTGATGAAGCGCTTAAAAGCTGGGACAACGTAAAGATGGCGACCAAAAGCCAGAAAAAACAGTCCGAGGCTATGCTCAGTGTCTCAAGAGCCCTTCCGTCGCTTATGCGAGCCGCAAAGATCCAGCAGAAGGCAGCCAAGGTCGGCTTCGACTGGGACGATGTCAGCGGAGCTCTTGATAAGACGGAGGAGGAGCTCGGTGAGCTCAGAGCAGCTGTCATCGGCGGTGATCAGGCTGAACAATGCGAGGAGCTGGGCGACCTGCTTTTCTCGGTTGTGAATGTCTCGAGGTTTTTAAAGCTGGATTCCGAGAAGGCTCTTTATGATGCGTGTGACAAGTTTACAGGTCGTTTTACTCAACTTGAAAACTTAGCAGAGTCGAGGAACATCGACATCAGAACGGCCACGCTTGAACAACTTGATTCCTTATGGGAAGAAGTAAAAAAATAATTTTATTGGAGGAAAACTATGAACAAGACAGAGTTAATCGTTGCTGTTGCAGAGGCAGCAGGTATTTCAAAGAAGGATGCCGAGAAGGCAGTTTCCGCTACAGTTGATACAATCGTTGAGGCTATTGCCAACGGCGATAAGGTTCAGATCGTAGGCTTCGGTACATTTGAGCAGCGTCAGAGAAACGCTCGCACAGGTGT